>DRFF01000157.1 GCA_011050685.1 Aurantimonas coralicida | reverse complement strand
GCCCCCGGCCGTCCGCCCCGAGCCCGCCCTGACGATGCCGGCGATACGCTCGATCCGATCCTCGCGCCGCTGCTGCCGGCGATGGAGGCCCATCTCGCCGACGGGCCGAAGGTCGACGTCACGCTCGACCAGGCGCCCTGCACCGCCGAGACGGCGCTCCGGCGCGCTCTCGCCATGCACCGGGCGGGCGCGCTCGCCGGCCGGCGCATTCTGCTTCTCGGCGACGATGATTCCCTGTCGATCGCCATCGGCCTTGTCGCCGGCGCCCTCGCCGCCCAGCCCCGCCGGCTGACCGTCCTGGAGATCGACCCCGAGCGCCTTGCCCATCTGGAGCGCGGCGCCGCCCGCCTCGACTTTCCCTTCGAGCGCATCGCCCACGACATGCGCGATCCGGTGCCGGAGGCGCTGCGCGGCGGCTTCGACGTCTTCGCGACCGACCCGCCCTATACGCTGCCCGGCATGGCGCTGTTCGTTGCGCGCGGCATCGAGGCGCTGGCGGCCGGCCCCGGCCTGCCGGTGTTTTTATCCTATGCCGATCTCGGCCCCGACGACCGGCTCACTCTGCAGGCGCGGCTGACCGAACTCGGCCTCGCCGTCTTGCGCATGCGCCCGTCCTTCAACCGCTATGGCGGCGCGTCGATCCTCGGCTCGGTCGGGCAGATGATCGAGTTGGAGACCACCAGCCGCACCGCCTCGCCGCTCGCCGGCCAGCGCTTCGACGGCGCGATCTATACCGGCGAGCTCCGCCCGCGCCTGCGCCGCTATCGCTGCAAGGCCTGCGCTGCGCTGGTGCCGGTCGGCGCCGATCAGGCCGTCACCACCATCGAGGCGCTGAAGGAGGCCGGCTGCCCGCAATGCGGCGCGAAAACCTTCGAGCGCCAGCGCGGCGGCAAGAAGGGCCGCGGCGGGTAGGTTGGTGCGAGCGTGGCTGGCTCGCGAGAGGCGCTATCGGGGTACTTGCCAACGCTGGACGATCTGTTCGGCGAGGACGGTCAGGTCTGATGCGGCAAGATCAGGGGTCGGCACCTCGGCGGCAGGCAGAATAGCGTTGTGGGGACGGGTAATCAGTGCGCCCCGGCAGCCGGCCGCCTGGGCACCGATCGTATCCCACAGATGACAGGCGACGAGGCAAAGGTCCGACGTCTCGACACCCATCTCGCCCGCCACGAGACGATAGGTTTCGGGCGCCGGCTTGAATTTGCGAACCGCCTCGACGCTAAAGGAGCGTTCGAAGAATTCTCCAAGCCCGGCACGTTCGAGCGGCGTGGGAGAAGCCCCGCTTGCCGAATTCGTCAGGGTCACCAGACGGAAGCCTGCATCGCGGAGTCGGCTCAGCGCCGGAACCGCATCCGCATGCGCGGGCATCGCGCCCATCCGCTCCTTCAACTCATCGATGTCAGCGTCCGCAATGGCCACGCCCCGGATCGTCCCGACCATGTGCAAGGCCCCGACCGCCAGCGCGCCGAACGGTGTGTAGAGGCCGGAGAGCGTCATCGTCTGCGAATAGAGGATGAGTTGCGCGAACCACTCCCTCAGAACGGCGCCGTCGCCGAAGACGCGCGCAAACAGGGGCTCGAGCGTGGTGATATCGAGAAGCGTCTCGTTTACGTCGAAGACGATGATCGAAGCGGGGTTGTCGTCGCGCATGGGGTTTTCCTTTCAATTTGACGGGCGCAAGGCGGCTAGCGTCGGGCCGCTTTCCGGTCACCCTTCAGCCATTTGATCGCATCCGGATAGTCGAAGACCAGCGACACCACATTGGTCGCGAGCAGGACCCACAGATACGCATCATAAACACCCACCGCCTGGGGCCGGGCGAGGATCAGAAGCAGGACCAGCAAGGTCCATGGAAGGAGATGCGGCAACGCCATCAATTTGGAAAAGCCGCGGTCGTGAAGGATCACCGGCAGATTGAGCAGCATCGCGATATTGGCCAGGAGCGCGATCCAGAGGCCCCTCGGCTCGCTCAGGAAAAACAGGCTGACCATGTTGATCGGGGCCAGCCAGACTCCCACCCAGATCTGCACCCATCCGGGCAGCGATCTGTAAGACTGCCAGATATCGGCGAACAAAGCGCCTCGAGCGTCGGTCATAGGTGCCATGGTGGTCCCTTCCTGAGATGGCGGTCGCGCACCCTGCGCGACCGCCCGGCTCGATTATGCCGCCTGCGGCCACGCGAACTTCTGCATCGGCTTGTCCACCGGCGTATCGGCGAGATGGTTGGTGTAGTTCGACATTACCTTCTGCGAATAGCCGAGGATCACCTCGAGGATATTTCGCTTGGTGAAGCCCGCGTCGAGAAACGCCTGCACCTTACTGTCGTCGACGTTGCCGCGGTCGCGCACGACGCTGAGCGTGAAGTCCCGCAGCGCCTCCAACCGCGCGTTCGGCAGGGGCGTCTTGTTGCGCAGCGCGTCGCTGATCGCGTCGTCCACGCCCATGTTCTTGGCGATGCCGGTATGGGCGGGCACACAGTAGTGACAGGCATTCTCGACATTGACCGTCTGCCAAACCACGGTGAGCTCGTCCTTGTCGAAGCTGGAGTTCACGAACAGCTCGTGGACCTTCTGGTAGGCCTCCAGCAGGCCGGGCGCCTCGGCCATGACCGCGTGCAGCCCCGGGATCCGGCCGAAAGCGGCCTTCGATTTGGCCAGCAGCGGCTTGCTGTCATCGGGGGCGGTGGTCTCGTCGTGCAAGGTGAAGTCGGTCATCGTCATCTCCTGGTTCATGATCGCGTTGTGCCCGTGGATGGAACGAGAGCCCCGTTGCAGGATCCATGATCGGGTCAGCGGCAAATAAGGCTTGCTTGAGTGATTGCTCAATAGACAATTTGAGTTATCACTCAAACTTGATAACGAGCGGGGCGGCTGCCCGCGACAAGAACGGAAAACGGCCTTATCTAGCAAACCATGACACGCGCACGACCCTATGACCGCGAGACCGCACTTGATGCGGCGCTGACCCTTTTCTGGACGAAGGGCTATCACGCCACGTCGCTCAAGGATCTCGAGGCCGCCCTGACGATGAAGCCGGGCAGCATCTACGCAGCCTTCTCAAGCAAGGAGGCGCTCTACCTCTCGTCGCTCGAGCGGTATTTCCTCCGGAACCGAGACGCCTTCCGGGCGACGATCGACGCGGCGGCCTCGCCGCTTCAGGGGCTGGCCGATCATCTGCGGAAGCTGGGTGGGACGCTTGAGGGCGATACGGAGTGCCGCGCCTGCATGCTGGTCAAGACGCTGCTCGACACGACGGCATCGGAAGCCGCGATCGCGGCGGCGGCGCGGCGCTATCTCGATGCGCTAAGGGCGGAGTTCGCCGCTACTTTCGAGCGCGCGAAATCGAGCGGCGAGCTTCCCGCCGATGCCGATTGCGACCGGCTGGCGCGACGCTATCAGCTGGACATCGCCTCGCTCCGGATCGAGGCGCATCGCGGCACCGGTCCGGGCGAACTGGCTACCCTCGCCGAGGATATGGCGCGGGCACTGGAGCAGCTGCGCCTTCGGCCGAATTGATCCCGGTTGCGCGGCGTCGTTTAACGGCCTTTTGCGTCGCGCAAACGATCTATCCCGACCGCCCGGAGCAGCGCCGGGACCCCGTCGATCGCCTCGATCTCGGCCATGGTCAGGCGGACGCCGAATTCGGCCTCCAGCGCGAAGACGATGCGTACCAGGGCGAAGGAATCCCAGCTTGCGACCTCATCCGCGCGGGTCGCGGGCGTGATCGCGCCCGGATCGACGCCGAGGATGTCCGCGACGATCGCGGCGACGCGGGATTCGCTGTCGCTGTCGGTCATGGTCGTCATGGTCTCTCGCGCTCCGTCCTCATGATCCCTGCAGGGGTCCGACGCGCCGGTGCCCGCCGCCCCTTCTCTCGGGGTGCCGCGCCCCGTCCGTTGCCGGTCGTCGCCGTCATGGCGCCTCGCCCTCCGCGCCGTCGACGATCGCCAGCCCCGCGGGAGCCGCCATACCGGGCGTCTTACTCGCCGGGTCGAAATCGAGCACCCAGCACTCGCCGTCTTGGCCGAAGCCCGCCTCGGCAAACAGGCCCCGCGCCGGGCGGTTGCGGTCCATCGCCGCGACCGTCCCGATAATGCGCCGCGCGCCCGCCGCCGCCGCGCGCCGGCAAAGCACCGCGAGCATCGCCGTCTCGACCCGCCGCTGCAAGGCCCGGCAGGAAAGATAGAGATTGCGGATGACGACCGCCTCGCCGTCGCGGTCGGCGAGAACCAGCCCGACGATGCCATGGCCGCCGAAGACATCGTCGAGCCTGACGAGAAAGTCGAGAGAACTGCTTCGCCGGTCGAGTTCCATCTCGTTGGGCCGCTCGGCGGTGAGCACGAACTGGTTGCCCCGCCGCGCCAGTTCCGCCGCGCGCGGCCGGCTCGCCGCATCGAGCGGCAGGATGGTGAGCCGGGTTTCGAGGCGTGCGAGGAACGCCGCCGCGTCGGTCTCGGTGGCGCGCAGACGCTCGACCTCGGCGCGGCGCTGGTAATGCGCGGCGCGGGTTTCGGAGAGCACCGGCCGTTCCCCGGCGGCCAGCAGCGGATCGGCGAGAAGCATCGCCGCGAAGCTATCGGGGTGCGCGAAGCGCCGCACGTCCACCGCCGGAAACCGCGCCGCGACAAGCGCGCAATTGACCGGGTCGTCGTCAATGAGGAGCGTGTGCTCGGCTGCCAGACCGAGCTGGTCGAGAATGTTCGCGACCAGATCCGCCTTGTCGGCCCAGTCGACCGCCAGGGCGGCGAAGCGCGGAACGCCGGACGGCGCGTCATGGGCGAGATCGGCGAGCGCGGCGCGCGCGACCTCGGCCTCGTTGCGGCTCGCCGCCGCGAGCACCAGACCACGCGCCGCAAGGGCCGCGAGCGCCGCCGCGTAAGTCGCGTGCATGGCCAGATCGCCGGTTTCACCGGCGACACCCCGCCACAGCGTGTCATCAAGGTCGGTGATCAGCAGCTTCGGCGCGCTGCCCATGATCCGGGCGGCAAAGCCGGCCGCGGTGTCGGCGATGGCATCGGCGCCGCGCTCTGACGGGATGGTGCCGAGGCTGGCGGCAAAGCGCGTGTCGAACAGCGGCGCGTTGCCGGCAAGCTCCGGCGCGACCGGACGGCGGAAAACACCGGCGCCGGCGTCGCCCGTCCCGGCCGCATCCGTCTCGCCGATGATCGCGAGCGGGCATTGCAGCGTTTCGGCAAGCCGTGCCGCGACCCGCGCGGTTTCGTCGTGAACGGTTTTCGTGCCGGTCGCGGCGATGGAGAGGATGGCGCCATCGAAGCGCCCCTGCCCGGCCGCGTCCAGCGCCCGGCCGGCGGCCTCGGCCAGCCCCTCGACGGCGACAGTCTTGAGATCGAAGCCGGCGATGGCGAAGGCAAGCCGCAGCGCGTCGTCGATGGCACGCGGCTGATAGGAGGTGACGAGGAACAGCCGCACCGGGCGCAGCGCGGCGCCGACGCCGGCATCACGGAGCAAAGTCGCGGCGCGCGCCGTACCCAGCCGCTGGCGCACCTCGCGCAGAACCCGCGACAGGGCGCCGCGCCCCGCATCGGCCGCGCGGATGATGGCGCCAGCCTCGGGCGGTTCGGCGGTCGGCACGAACGACCACCAGCCTTGGCTATCCCTCGGCATCGCGGTGAGCGGTCACGGCTGGAGCGGCTCGATCTGCCGGGTGACGTAGCTGCGCTCGACCAGCCCGTCCGGGCAGAGAAGCCGCGCGATCTCGTCGATCGTCGCATCTTCGGACATGTCCGGATTGCACAGGAGCACGTCGACCAGCACCATTTTATATTCCGGCCAGGTGGTCAGCATGATGTGCGACTCGGCCAGGAACACCACCAGCGTGATGCCGTGCGGCACATAGCGCTGGGCGTGCTCGCCGATGATCGTCGCGCCGCCGGCCTTCGCCCCGGCGAGCGCCGCGTCGCGCAGCGCCAGCTCGTCCTCGATCGCGGCCGAACAGTCGCGCATGTCGGCGAGAACCTGGCGTATTCGCATGATTGCACCTTATGATTGCGCCGGCGAAGGCCAGCGCCGCCATCGGCCCTGTTCAATTCGCTCGGCTCGCTATAGTCACGCGCCATGCGGGCCGCAACCCCGCGTCATCTCCCGCGCGCGACCGTCGCGCGGTCCCAATCGACGACCGGAGTGCCCCGCCATGGCCGACCGTCCATCCGCCGCAGCCGACCCGAGCGGCCTCGTCTTGCGCGATTTTCGCCTGTCCGATGTCGAGGCGGTCGCCGGCTTCGAGGCCGCCATCGCCGTGAAATCCTTCGCCGACGAGGCGGTGACCGATCCGGCGCACTACCGCAAGAAGCTGACCAAGCTGATCAAATATGGCGCCGACTGGACGAAGGTGGCCGAGCAGGATGACCGTCTCGTCGGCTGGGTCTGGGTGGCGCCGCGCCAGAACTTCATCACCGGCGACACTTATGCCGACTTCCGCTCGATGTATGTCGATGGCGAGCGGGCCGGCGCGACCGCCGCGATCGCGCTCTTGCGCGCCGTCCTCGATCATTGCCGGGAGGCGGGCTACACCCGCATCGTCGGGCGGACGGCCAGCTCCAACGACGCAATGCGCGCGCTCTACCGGCTAGCGGGCTTTGAGGAGAAGCACATCGTCTACGAGATGGACATCGCGCCGGATTCCGGCCCCGGCACGCCGGGACGCGCGCTGGGCTGACATATAACCCAAGGTTGCAGTCGATCAAGGCCCGTGTCATCCTGTTCCGCGAGACGGGAGGCCGGAGATGAAGCGGTTCCTCTATCACGACCTGATTGTCGCCGGGAACTGGTGCAACCTGAAATGCAGCTATTGCACCAGCGTCGCCGACGCGGGCGATTTCGGCGAGGCCACCTCGGCGTCGGCCAAGCGCCGCGGCGCGATGATCGCGATCCCCGATATCCTGGCCATGCTCGACGGGCTTCGCCGCCATGTCGACGCGCCGGTGATCAAGGTGAGCGGCGGCGAACTGTTCCTGCTCGCCAACGCCGCCGATCTCGTCGCCGAACTGTCGGCGCGCTACGCCCATGTCCAGGTGCTGACCAATGGCACCGAACTGACGCCGGCGATCGTCGCGCGCCTCTCCGGCCTCGGCAATGTCGGGTTCAACCTCTCGCTCGACGGCCACACGCCGGAGATGAACGCCATGCGCTGGCGCTCGCCGCGGCTTGGCGAGAGGGTGATGACGGCGCTCGACGCGATCACGGCCGTCGGTCGGCCGCTGGAGATCACCATGGTGATCAGCGATGCCAACGCGGCGCATCTTTGCGACTTCCTGGCGTTCCTGGCAACGCTGCCCTGCCGGGTGGTGCTGATCCCGATCCCGGTGCGCGGCGTCCATTCCGACCGGTTGTTCGGCCTGGAAGCGCGGCGGGTGTTTGCGGAGGTCCTGCGAAGCCTGCCCGGCGCGTTTGCCCCGGTGCTCGGCCCGGCCGCCTATTACCATCGGCTGGCGGATTTTCTCGATGGCGAGAACGGCGTTCGCCGTCACCGCTGCCATCTGACGGCCGCCGCCGTGCAATTGTTCGACACCGGCGCGCTCACCCCCTGCCCGGTCGGCTGGACGGCCGAGATCGCCAATGTCCGGCGAGACGGGATCGACGCCGCGAGCGCGGTGATCGGCGAGCACAAGCTCTACGATCTAATGCAACGGGACCCGCCGCGGGTGCCGGTCTGCCGCAGCTGCTTCAGCCAGGCGGATGTCCTCAATCTCTATCTCGACGGCGCAATCGATCTGGAGGAACTGGTGGTGATGCCGCTCTTCGCCGCACCGGCGGCGCGGCAGAGGCTGGTCGAATTGAAGGCCGCGCGGACGCAGCCGCGTCAGGCGTCCGCCGAAGCGCGCGCGAGACGGGATTTGCCGGTCGGAGCGGCCCCGGCCGGAGCGGGGGCAGCGTCGGTCCTGTCGCTCGCGGCCGAGCGGTAGACCGCCCGGCTGGCCCCGACGGCCAGAATCCGCGCCGCCGCGTCGATCGTGTCGCAGGTCGGCAGCAAGGTCAGCACCAGACAGTCGGCGAGCCAGGGTGGGCGGGCGTTTTCACCGTGGTCGCGCCCGGTATCGCCCGCGACATGGCGGCAGAGTTCGTCGGCCCGTTGCCAGTCGCCCTCATCGCAGGCGCGCAGCATCGCCGCGAACAGCGCCGGACGCGGCGCCAGCGCCACGGCGAAATCGGCCAGCCGCCGCAGCCGCTCCGGCTCGATGTCGAATGGCGCGCGGCCCGCCCCACCGTTCTCGAACAGCGCCACGGCGGCGCCCGTCGCCGCGATCAATCCCTGCACGGTCCGGTTGCGCATCAGCCGATCGGCGAAGAACAGCCGGGTGCGCGGCGACAGACGGCGATCGGGGTCGGCGCGTCTGGCGACATGGCGCAGGTCGAGCGGCTCGAACACCAGGCTGGCGAAGGTGTCGGGGATCGTGAAGGGCAGATAGACCAGCGCCAGCGCCATGCCGGCCAGCTCCGCCCCGGCGCCCGGCGCCGCCTGGGCAAGCCGTTCCGCGCAGATATCGAGGCGTTTCTCCTCGCTGTGCAGCAGACCCGCCAGGGCACTAGCATCGAAGCGCCCGCTGGCCAGCGCATCGCAGGCGGCGGCGAGGACGCCGAGTTGCCGACCGTCGCGCTCGGATATCAGATCCGAAAAGACATGCCCCCGATCGACGATCTGCTGCTTGGCCGCAAATTCCCGCAGCATCGAACGGCCCCAGGCGCGCCGGAGGCGATCGGTCTGAACCGCAATCATCGAACCGCAGGTCTCATGCCGTTACGCTATCTCCGGTTGTATATCGAAGCAACCAGAGATAGTATTTTCTTGGATGTGTCGGAGAAATGGGTGAGCGGCATGGAAACCAACCAGGACGGGATCGCGGCGCGCCAGCTGGAGGACCAACTGGCGCAAATCCTCGAAAGTCTCTGCGCGCCGAATGAAATGGTTCGGAGGGACGCCGATCTGCGCACCGACAGTTTCGGCGCGATCGGGCTGACGTCCGTCGATTATCTGGAGTTCATCCTCAACGTCGAGACCGAGTTGAACATCGACGTGCCGGATGAAGCGCTGATGGACCCCGCCCTCGCCTCCGTGCGGCTCTGGGCCGACTATCTCGCCCGGCACCGCGACGAACTGGCGACGCCGCTGGTCGGCGCCGCGACGGCCTAGATGCCCGGCGCCCCGCTTCGGGTCGCCCTCGTCGGACCGCGCGAGGACCCCTTCACCGACGATCCCGACCGCGAACACCGCGAGCGGATGCTGCGCAGCTTCGAGGAGATCTGCCGGGACATCGTCACCTTCGGCACCGACTACACCCTGTCGCGCGAGTTTCTGGGCATCGAATATCTGGCGGCGACGCTGCGCCGGGAAGGCCGCCAGGTGGCCGTCGTCGGCGCCGGCAATGAAGGGCTCGACGACAAGGCGCTGATCGCGCGGCTTGCCGCCTTCGCGCCCGATCTCGCCGGCTTTTCGCTGCTCTACGATTTGCAACTGAAGAGCGCGCTGACCGCCGCGCGGACCCTGAAGCGCGCAAGGCCCGAAACCTTCATCGTCTTCGGCGGGCCGCTGGCCTCGGCGATCTCGGCGCTACTGCTGGAAACCTTTCCGTTCATCGACGCCGTCGTCGAGGGCGAAGGCGAAGCGGCGATCGCGCGGCTGGCCGACGCGGTCGAGGGGCGCTGCGCACTGGACCCGGTTCCCTCGCTGGTGCGCCGCTCGGATGGCGGCATCGTCAAGCATAACCGCGCGACTCCGGCCGATCTCGATACGCTGCCGCATCCCGCCCGCGACATCATCGCCGCGATCCGCCAGCGCGGCCTGCCGGTGCCGAGCGCCTATCTGACAGCCTCGCGCGGCTGCAAGGCGTTCTGCACCTTCTGTACGGTTCCGAACATCGTGCGCGGCATGAAGGACGGCGTCTACCGGATGCGCGACCCGCGCGACGTCGTCGACGAGATCGAGGCGGTGACGCGCGACCACGGCGTGACGCGCTTCTACATGGCCGACGACAATTTCCTCGGCTATGGCGAGGCGAGCAACCGGCGGATGCTGGCCTTCGCCGACGAGATTCTGGCGCGCGGCCTCAAGATCAATTTCCACGCCGAATGCCGGGTCGATTCCCTCGTGCCGGAGACGCTGGTCCGGCTACGCGAGGCCGGTTTCGACCAGATCCTGTTCGGTCTGGAATCCGGGTCGGCCAAGACGCTGAAACGCTGGGCCAAGGGCCAGACCGTGGAGCAAAACGAGGCGGCCGTGGCGCTGGCGCGGGAGCTCAAGCTCGACCTGATGCCGAGCATAATCCTGCTCGACTGGGAGTCCGGCCTCGACGAGGTCGAGGAGACGATCGGCTTCATCGAGCGCACGCGGCTGTGGCGCTCAAACCAACCATTGTGGCTGGTCAACCGGCTGAAGGTGCATTGCGGAACGGCCGCCGCGCGGCGCTACGACAATGTCCGGGGCAAGCCGGATTTGCCCCCGGTCGATGTCGGCGACGCGGACAGCTTGGCGCGCTGGTGCGCCGCCGCGACCTATCAGCGTACGCCGATCGAAAACCCTCATGTCGCGGCCTTCTGGTCGGCGCTGAACGGCGAGGCGAACCGCTGGTCGGTGCTGATCGACGAAGTGCTGCCGCCGCTGCTCAAGACGCTACGGGAGACATCGCGCGACGCCGGCCGGGGCGAGGCTCTGGCCCGCATCAAACGGATCGCGACGTTCCGGCGCTCCGTCGGCGGCGCGCTCGCCGGGCTGATGCGACGACTCGTCAACGCCGCGCGGGAACAGGAAAACGCCGGCCATCGCCCCGACGGCCTCGACGTTGTCGCCCGCCGCTTCGTCGAGGGGTTCGAGGCCGAATTGTTTCCCGAGGGACTCGAGACCTGGCTCGCGCCCAAGCCGACGGGTTTGGTGGCGATGCCGGGTGCGGCCTCGCGATCGGCCGAGGCCATGCCGGCGGAGATTGGCTAGACGAATGGGCGTTCCCGACCTGTCGGTGGTCGTTCCGACATCGGGCAAGCCGGAGCGGCTGGTGCTGGCGCTGCATTCGCTGATCCCGCAGACGCTTTGTCGGAATCGCTTCGAGACCATCGTCGTCGCCGACGGACCAGCCCCCGGCACCGAGGCAGCGGTTGACGTGGCCCATGCGGCGGGACAGCCGGTCCGGCTCGTCCGGACACCAGCGCTCGGACAGGCGGCGGCGCGCAATCGCGGCGCGGCCGCGGCGCGCGCCCCGGCGCTCTTGTTCATGGACGACGACGTTCTGCTGTCGCCGGACTATCTCAAGACCGCCCTCACCCGTCTTGCCGAGGAACCGAACCGCGTGGTCCGCGCACCGGTCTATCTGCTGCGCTATCTGGCGCCGTTCCGCGATCCCGAACGCGGCATCCGCTACGATGGGCGGGTGCTTGCTCCCGGTGCGGCGATGACGCGGCGTCTCGTGTCCCGCCAAGCCATCGTCGAGGACTGGCCGTCGATCGCCCGCCAATGCGTCCACCGCAACCGGTTCGAGCGGCTGGTGAGCGACACGCTCGCCAACGGTCCCGCCACCCATCGCTGGCTCGGCTATTCCGGGTCCGGCGTCGCGCTCGCCAAGCCGCTGTTCGAGGCGGCGGGCGGTTACGACGAGGGTTTCGGCTTTCGCTGGGGCGCCGAGGCGATCGAACTCGGCTACCGGCTGATGCGGCGCGGCGCGGAGTTTCGCGGCCTGCCCGGCATATTCTCGGCCCATATGGACCACCCGCGCGGCGCTTCGCTCGACAGTTTCGCGGCGAGCTTCGACCATTTCTTCGACAAGCACCGCGACCCGGCGATCCGCGCGGTCGAGCGGCTGATCCTCGGAGAAGACCGTCGGCCGGGCAGCCTGTCCGCCTCAGGCGCCATGCCCGCGGTCGAGGAAGTCTGACAGACTGTCGCAACCCGCCGCAAAAATCTCCGTCTGGTTCGCCGTCGAAATCCGCACCCAATAATCACTGGAATCCTCGCGATCGTGATCGGCGAAGACGCTCTCGGTGTAGAAGTCGAGCCCGGCGTCGTCGAAGGCTTGCCGTGCGAAGCCCCATTCGCCGAGACCATTGTCGAATTTGACGCAGTGATTGAAGCCGGCCGGCGCGGCGATCACCGATCGCAACCGGTCGCCAAGTCGGCTCTCGAACGCCCGCCAGTTGGCGGCGCAGATCGCACCGGTCGCGGCCAGATCAGCTTCGTAACGGCGAAACGCTTGCGGCCAGTCGACGGCTGCGTCGAGAAACGCCCAGAGATCGCCGGGCCGGGAAAAATCGTCGGAGTATGGCGAGAACAGCCGCAGATAACGCCCGGCCCGCCGCGCCACGCGCGCCACCAGGTGATCGATCGCCGCGCCGTCATTTGGATCATCCACCGCGAGCGAAGCATCACGGACCCGACGCGCGGCAGCCCGCAGCACCATGTCCAGCACAAGGGCGCTCACCCCGGCATGGACCGGCGACCAGAGGAGCCGTTCATTGTGGCGACGGACGAAGTCGACCACCGGCCGGTCGGCAATCAGCCAACCGGCCCGCAGACCGGCAAGGCTGCGCGACTTGGAAAACGAATTGATCCAGATCAGCCGCTCCGGAAAGGCCTCGGTCTTCGCCGGAAATGGATGCGGCCGCTCGGCCTCGCCCGGATGGGCGAGATCGGGCACCTCGTCGAACACCAGCCAGCTTTCCGTGGCCGCGACCGCCGCGATGAGTGTGTCCAGTTCCTCCGCGTCGCAGACTTCGCCGGACGGGTTGGTCGGCTGGGTCAGCACGACGATGTCCGGGCAAAGCTTTGCGATGAGAGCAACGGCTTCCGCCGCGCTCGGCAGGATGCGGTCCGGTTCCTCGGAACAGCAGGTGCGGTAGGCGATCCGGTGTTCGTCGCAGATGGTCGAGAAATAACTGTAGTTTAGCCCGAGGACGAGCGCCGTCCGCGCCCCGGCGATCTCGGCGAGATAACGAAAGACGAAGGCGAGCGCCCCGGTCGCCCCGGCGGTCATCGCGATATTGGCCGGCCCGATGGCGCCAAAGGCGGAGACGCCGAGGCGCTCGTGGGTCTCGAAGGCGATCGCCGCGACGACGGCGGGCGCGCCGCCGGGCGCCGTATAGTTCTCGACCAGCATCCGCTCTCGAAGCTCACGGGCGGCGATGTCGAGCAGAACCGACGGAGCCCTCAGATGATTGACCCCCGAGGAGAGGTAGCAAACGCCGCCATGGCGCCGCACGGCGGCAGCCCGACGCGCGGGATCGTAGAAATAGGCGTTTGCCCGCTCCAGCGACCGGTAGGTCACAGCGGAACCCGTCCCGACGCGGCTGCGGCAGGATGATCCGGCGATTGCAGCGCCAGCACTTCGGCGAACCGCACCCGGCGGGCGATCAGCCGATCCTCGTCGCCGTCGACGAGGATCTCCGGCGGCCAGTCATGGCCGAGGAAGTTCAGCGGGCTCGCATGTTTGCCGTAGGCGCCGCAGCCGGAAAAGACGATCAGATCGCCGGGCGCAAGGGCTGTCGAGAGCGGCACCGCGCTGGCCAACCGGTCGGTCGGCGCGCAGAGCGGGCCGGTGAGTTCCGTCGGCTCGCTTTCGCCTCCCTTCGTCAGCGGCCCGGCGACGGCGACCGGCCGCCGCAAGAAGCGCAAGGTGCCCGACACTATCATCAGATGGTGAATGCCACCGTCGAGCGCCGCGAAACGCCGCCCCGCAGTGCGTTTCACCGCGACGACGCGGGCGAGATACCGGCCGGCCGGCCCGGTGACGTATCGCCCCATTTCAAAGCCGAGTTGCGGAGGCGGAGCGCCGCCGCTGATCGCCTGCACCTCGGGTCCCCGAAGGAAGACGGCGATCGGGTCGAGATCAAGGGCGGGATCGTCGGTATAGAACGGCGCGCCGAAGCCGCCGCCGAAATTGACGAAGCGCGGAGCAAACCCCGTCGACAGACGCCGAACCGCTCCGATGAAGGTGGCGAAGCGCCGAACGAAATCGGCTGCGTTCAGCGATCCCGACGTCGGATGATTGTGAAACCCGACGATCTCGACCGGCGCCAGGCTGTCCCGAACTCCGAGGATCGCGGCGGCGGTCGCCTCATCCATGCCGAAGGACGAGGCGCCCGCCCAGTCGCCGCGCCGCGCGCCGGCATC
The DNA here is from genome assembly GCA_011050685.1 of Aurantimonas coralicida. Taxonomy (GTDB): domain Bacteria; phylum Pseudomonadota; class Alphaproteobacteria; order Rhizobiales; family Rhizobiaceae; genus Aurantimonas; species Aurantimonas coralicida_A. The sequence goes on along the minus strand of DRFF01000157.1, from coordinate 14,361 downwards.
CTGCGGCAGATCGAGCCGCAAAACCCCTGTGGCCGGGCGCTCCAGCCGCGCCGCGATCGCCGCCAGCCGTTCGATTTCGCCCCGCGACTCGATCTGGATCGCGTAGATGCCAACCTTGACGGCCGCCGCCAGATCGTCGTCGGTCTTGGCCGGTCCCGACCAGACGATCCGATTCGCCGGGATTCCCGCCGCCATCGCCAATGCCAGCTCGCCCCTGGAGGCGACCTCCGCCCCGAATCCGAGTGCGGCGAACAGCCCGACGATAGCGAGATTCGGATTGGCCTTGACCGGATAAAAGAGTGACGCGCCCTCAGGCAAGGCCGCGCGCAACCGCCCGGCGGCTTGCCGCATGACGGCGGCGTCATAGACGAAACAGGGCGTGCCATAGCGCCCGGCTATCTCTTCGAGCCGAGCGTACGACAGGTTGGCGGCCTCCCCTCCGGCCGCACCCGCGCCGGCATTCGGTCTGTCAGGCAACTCGGCCATAGCCGACCTCATGGTCTGCGAACGCTTCACGTTACACAACCATAGGATGCGCTAGCAAGTCACCCGTCGACCGTCCGTCCAGCGCCTGACCCATGGCCGCGGTCACGCGCGTCGGTGCCCGCCGCTCTTCGCTCAGATCGAGCCGGCTTCGACCATGTAGTTGTTGGCGGTGCACATCGCGGCGTCGTCGGAGGCCAGGAACAGGACCATCCGCGCGAGATAGACCGGCTCGATCAGGTCCGGCAGGCATTGCCGGGCGCGGTGCTTCTCGATCGCCTCCTCGGTGACCCACAATTGCTTCTGCCGCTCGGTCATCACCCAGCCGGGCACCACGGTGTTGACGCGGATTCGGTGCTTGCCGAGGTCGCGAGCGAAGGAGCGGGTCATGCCGTGGACGGCCGCCTTGGCGGTCGTATAGGCCGGCATGCCGCCGCCCGCCTCCCACCAGGAATTCGATCCCATATTGACGATCGAGCCCTTGCCCGCCGCGATCATTCCGGGCGCGACCGCCTGGATGGCGAACAGCATGTGGCGCAGATTGGTGGCGATCCGCTCGTCGAAATACTCCGGCGTCAAATCTTCCCAGCCATGCCGGTCGTCGCGGGCGGCGTTGTTGACGAGGACGATGGCCGGCCCGTGCGCCTCAGCCAGCGCGGCGAAGGCCCGTCTCAGCTCGGCGATATCGCGCAGGTCGCAAGCCTGGAAAGCGACGGTCCGGCCATCGGCGACCAGCTCGGCGGCAAGCGCCTCGCCCTTTTCCCGGTCGAGATCGACGAAGCCGGTCCTGGCGCCCTGCGCGGCGAAGGCGCGGACGATCTCGGCGCCAATACCGGAGGCGCCGCCGGTGACGATGACGCTGGCGCCCTCAAGGCTCGGATAGCTGGCAAAGCGCATGGAAATCCCCGCTTGGTTCAAGGAAAATGAGAAAGGGTTCTGGCCGCTTTATCCCCGAAACGGAAGCAGAAATCGAGCGAAGCACCTATTCGCCCGACCCTGCGACGCGGCGTCACGCGTGTGAAAACGCGCCGGGGTTCCTGCGCCAGACCGAAAGATTGAGGCCAGCGGCGACGCAGACCCAGAGGAAATAGGGAACCAGCAGCAATCCGGCGATCGCATCAATGGACCAGAACAGCGCCATGTTCACCGCGACGGCCATCGCCAGCAGCGTAATATCGGCAAATGCGAGATCTGGCCGGTGCATGCCGAAGAACAGGGGCGACCACGCCGCGTTGAGGACGAGTTGCACGGCGTAGAGGATGAACGGGAGCGCCGCCAGGCCAACCGTCTCATAGACCCGCCAGCCGGCGATCGCGATCATCAGGTAAAGTGCCGACCAGACGACCGGAAAGGCCCAGTTTGGCGGCGTCCAGGAGGGTTTGTCGAGACGACGATACCACGCGCCCGGCTTGAAGATCACGCCGCTGAGGCCAGCGGCGCACACCAGTACCAGAAACCCGGCGAAACTGACGATGTCTGCGAAATTCATGAACATTTCCGTTGCGCGCTGGCGTTCTGCCTGTCGTATTTAGGAGCCGATTCAGCCTGGGAAACCACCGTCATGCAACGCCATCTCCTGATCCTTTCGTCGCTCGCTGTGCTCGCGCAGCCGGCATCGGCGCAATCCAGCGACGCCGAGGCCGACCTCGCGACGATCAGGACGTGCCTTTCCGACCAGGCCGACGATCCCCGTTCCTGTATCGGAACCGTCGCCAATCCCTGTCAGGACGCGCCCGGGGGCGCCTCGACGATCGGCATCGACACCTGCCTCGGGCGCGAAACGGCGGCCTGGGACACCCTTCTCAACAAGAGCTACAAGATTGCGGTCGCGTCCGCCGAAACCATGGACAAGCGGCTGGCAAGCGACGGCATTTACGAGCCGGGTGTCGCCGCCGCTCTGGTGAAGGCGCAGCGCGCCTGGATCGCCTATCGCGACGCCGAGTGCGATCGTCGCTACGAGCTCTTCAAGGAGGGAACAATCCGCACGAACATCGCATCAGATTGCGTGCTCGAGCTCACGGCGCGACGGGCGATCGAATTCCGCGGGGAGGAGTAACGGGGCCGCTGACCGGCGAATTTCCGCCGCCCGCCACGCCGAGGCATGAGCATCTCAATACCGCGAAACGTCGACCTTGCCCATCAACGCACGAACCTCGCGCTCGCTTGTCTGAAGAATGCGGAAGGCCTCGTATTTCGCCGCGTGGAACACCGCCATCGCGTCGCCGGCCGGTTCGATGATGTCGCCCACCCGGCACATGGCGGCCGCGGCGTCCTTCAGGCTCGGCTGCGCGCCGGATGCCACCGCGCCCAGCATGGCGCCGCCGAGCAGCACAGGCTCGCCGGTGACCGGCAGCGCCACCTTGAGTCCGGTCGCGTCCGCCAGAATCCGCCGCAGCAGCGCCGAGCGTGCGGCGCCGCCCGAGACGACGATGGTGCCGAGATCGACGCCCTTTTCCCGGTTGGCCTCGACGATCTGGCGGGTGCCGTAGCAAAGGCCGCAAAGCCCGGCGACGAACAGCCGGACCAGCCCGTCGGTGCCGCTGTCGAGCGTCAGTCCGGCCAGCACCGCCGTCGCCTTCGGGTCGGCCTCGGGCGAGCGATTGCCGAGGAACTCCGGCACGATGTGGATGTCGCTCGCCAGCCTGGCCGCATCCTCCGGCGAGCCGGCCATTTGGACCGCACGGGTTTCGAGATAGTCGAGCACCGGGAGACCGGCCTCGGCGGCCGTCTGGCTGGCCACCGGAAACGCCGGGTGCATGGCGACGAGATAGTCCAGCGCCGCGCCATAGGCCGACTGGCCGCCCTCGAGCAGCCAGTAGCCGGGCAGCAGCGCGCCGTAATACGGTCCCCAGACCCCGTCGACGAAGGCCGGCTCGCGGGTCAGCGCCATGGCGCAGGACGAGGTGCCTATGATCAGCGCCAGTTCCCCCGCCGGGTCCGCGGCACCGTTGGGGCCGGTGCCGCCCAGCGTGCCGACGCCGCCGGCATGGGCATCGATCAGCGGCGCGCCGACCGGTGTGCCGGCGACAAGGCCGAGTTCGGCGGCCGCTTGTTTCGTCAGGCCAGAGCCGAGCGGCGCGGCGATGTCGACGATGGTCGCGCCGATGCGGGCGAAATCATCCTCGACCAACTCGCCGAGGCCGATGGTCTGGAAATAATCCGGGTCCCAGCGCGCTTCATGGGCGAGATAGGTCCATTTGCAGGTGACCGTGCAGACCGAGCGCTCGCGGCTGCCGGTCGCCCGCCAGGACAGGAAGTCGGCGAGATCGAAAAAGTCGCCGGCAGCGGCAAACACCTCCGGCTTGTTCTCCTTCAGCCAGAGCAGCTTCGGCGTTTCCATTTCCGGCGAGATCGCGCCGCCGACATAGCGCAGCACCGGATGTCCCGTCGCGTTGATCCGCGCGGTCTGTTCCATCGCCCGGTGGTCCATCCAGACGATGACGTTGCGGGCCGGATTGCCGGAGGGGCCGACCGGCAACGGCTTGCCGCCCTTGTCGACGACGACCAGCGAGCAGGTGGCGTCGAAGCCGAGGCCCGCAATGTCGCCCGGCGCGGCGCCGGCCTTGTCCATAGCCTCGCGAACGCTGTCGACTACCGCTTGCCAGATGTCGTCGGAGGATTGTTCGACGACGCCGCCATCCTCCTGCCAGATGCGGATGGGGCGCTTGGCCGAACCGAGCAGCGTGCCGGCAACGTCGAACACGCCGGCGCGGGCGCTGCCGGTCCCGACATCGACCCCGATGAACGCGCTCATGACGATCCCCCCGGACGCTGACAACCTCGCACCCCACCGCGCCAATGGCGTGGAGGGGTGCGAGGCTCAATAGCCCGTTCGGTCCGGGAGGAAAAGGCCGGCGCGGGCTAGGGCTGACCTGAAAGCTTGCGGGTCGGCGGTCCTACCAGCAGGTGTAACCGCCGTCGGCGACGACGATCGAGCCGGTGAGAAGGCTCGCCGCGTCCGAGGCGAGAAAATGCACCACCGACGCAATTTCCTCGGGCTGGCCGACCCGCCCCATCGGCGTCATCTCGAGCCAGACCTTGTACATGTCAGGGCTCTCGTCCATGCCGAACTTGGTCAGCGGCGTCTCGATATAGGTCGGCGCGACGGCGTTGACGCGCACGCCGCGGGCGCCCCATTCGGCGGCGAGCGACTTGGTCAGATGATGCACCGCCGCCTTCGACGCGTTGTAGAACGCCTGCGGCTGCGGCTTGTTGACGATGAAACCGGACATCGAGCCGATATTGACGATGGCGCCGGAGCCGCCTTCCAGCATCTTGCGGCCGAACTCGCGGCAGCACCAGAACAGGCCGTCGACATTGACGTCCATGTGGAAGCGCCAGTGCTCATCGGTCGTATCCTCGGCGCGCACGTCGGATTTCGCGACGCCGGCATTGTTGACGAGGATGTCGATCCGGCCGTGCTCGGCGAAAACCTTGTCGGCAAGCGCGGCGACGTCATTCGATTTGGTCACGTCGAGCGTCGCGCCCTGGGCCTTGATGCCCTTGCCCTTGAGACGGGCGACGCAGGCCTCGACCCGGTCGGCCGCCATGTCGGCGACGACGACCGTCGCGCCGGCCTCGCCGAGCGCCGTGGCGCAGGCTTCGCCGATGCCCTGTCCGGCGCCGGTGACGACGGCGATCTTGCCGTCAAGCTTGAGTTTTTCCAAATACATCCGATGCACTCCAGGATGATGGTCGGGAATGACCGGTGACGGTCGACGCCTGCCGGTCGGATCATTGGCGACGCGGCCTAGCGCCCGCTATTCAGCGGATCGCGAGACCGTTTTCGTCGAAGCGATGAATGCGGCCCTCGTCGGGCGTAATCCAGACGGGGTCGCCGTGGCTGACGCGATAATCGCCGCCCGAGCGGGCGGTGATGGCTGTGCCGTCATCGAGCTTGACGTGAACGAAGGTGTCGGAGCCCAGATGCTCCGAAACGCCAGCCCTGCCCCTGATGCGGCCGCTATCGGGCGAGATCGTCAGGTGCTCCGGCCGGAAGCCGATCGTATGGGCGTTGTGCTCGGCGGCGATCGGACCGGTCAGGAAGTTCATCTTCGGCGAACCGATGAAGCCGGCAACGAACAGGTTTTTCGGATTTTCATAGAGCTCGAGCGGCGAGCCGACCTGCTCGACATTGCCGCGATTGAGGACGACGATCTTGTCGGCCATGGTCATCGCCTCGACCTGATCGTGGGTGACGTAGATCATCGTCGTCTTCAACTGGGCATGAAGCTCGGACAGCTCCAGCCGCATGTTGACCCGCAGCGCCGCGTCGAGGTTGGACAGAGGCTCGTCGAACAGAAAGCCCTTGGGCGCGCGCACGATGGCGCGGCCGATGGCGACGCGCTGGCGCTGGCCGCCGGAGAGTTCGCGCGGCTTGCGCTGCAGATAATCGGTCAAGTTCAGCGTCGCCGCGGCCGCCCTCACCTTTTCGTCGATGACGTCCTTCGTCTCGCCCGCCATCTTCAGCGGAAAGCCGATATTCGCCGCCACGCTCATATGCGGATACAGCGCGTAGGACTGGAACACCATGGCGAGTTCGCGCGCCGCTGGCGGCACGTTGGTGACGTCCTTGCCGTCGATCTCGATCTTGCCGCCGGAGACGTCCTCCAGACCCGCGATGAGACGCAAGAGCGTCGACTTGCCGCAACCGGAGGGGCCGACGAAGACGACGAACTTGCCCTCTTCAATCTCGAGATCGAGACCGGGGATGATGACGGCGTCGCCGAAGCGCTTCTGAACGTTGTGGAGCGTGATGGCACTCATTGCGAAACTCCTGTCGGGGTCCTCGTCATTTCACCGCTCCGAAGGTCAGGCCACGCACCAGCTGCTTCTGCGAGAACCAGCCGACGATGAGGATCGGCGCGATCGCCATGGTCGAGGCGGCCGAAAGCTTGGCGTAGAAATTGCCCTGCGGGCTGGAGAAGGACGCGATGAAGGCAGTGAGCGGCGCCGCGTCGGTGGTCGTCAGGTTCAACGTCCAAAACGCTTCGTTCCAGGCGAGGATGACGTTGAGGAGAACCGTCGAGGCGATGCCCGGCAGCGCCATCGGCGCCAGCACCTGGGTGATCTCCTTGCGCAGCGACGCCCCGTCCATACGCGCCGCCTCGAGGATCTCGCCGGGGATCTCCTTGAAGTAGGTGTAGAGCATCCAGACGATGATCGGCAGGTTGATCAGGAACAGGACGACGATCAGGCCGATGCGGCTGTCGAGCAGGCCGAGATTGAGGAACAGCAGATAGACCGGAACCAGCACGCCGACCGAGGGGAGCATCTTAGTCGACAGCATCCACAGGAGCACGTCCTTGGTGCGCTTGGTCGGCGAGAAGGCCATCGCCCAGGCGGCGGGAATGGCAACCAGCAGGCCGAGGATGGTCGATCCGACCGCCAGATAGATCGAGTTCATCATGAAGTGAAAATAGTTCGAGCGGGACTGGACCTCGACGTAGTTTTCCGTGGTCCACTCGAAGCCGAGGAAGGTCGGCGGGATCGAGATTGCCGCCAGCTCGGTCTTGAACGAGGTCAGGAAGGTCCACAGGATCGGAAAGAAGATCAACAGCCCCACCGCCCAGGCGGCGATGGTGACGACGATCTTGCGCTTGGTGCTGACGCTGCGTGCCATGAGATCAAGCCTCCAGGTTCTTGCCGATGAGGCGGATGAGGAAGATCGCGACGATATTGGCGAGAACCACGGCGACGATGCCGCCGGCGGACGCCGCGCCGATGTCGGAATTGAGCTGCGCCAGGCGATAGACGAGATAGGTGATGTTGGTCGATTGCGACCCCGGCCCGCCGCTGGTCGTCACCAGAATCTCGGCGAAGATCGACAACAGGAAGATGGTCTGGATCAGGATGACAACCGTGATCGCCCGGCTCATATGCGGCAGGGTGATGTAGAAGAAGATCGAGAGCGGCCCGGCGCCGTCCATCTCGGCGGCTTCCTTCTGGTCCTCCGACAGCGATTGCAGCGCGGTCAGCAGGATCAGCGTGGCGAAGGGCAGCCACTGCCAGGCGACGATGATGATGATCGAGGTGAGCGGATATTCCGATAGCCAGTCGATGGGCGGCAGCCCGAGGGCGCCGAGAAACTGTCCGATCACACCATAGACCGGGTTCATCATCATGTTCTTCCAGACCAGCGCAGCGACCGTCGGCATGACGAAGAACGGCGCGATGACCAGCAGGCGGACGATGTTGACACCGTAGAAGGCCTGGTCGAGCAGCAGCGCGACCAGGATGCCGCCGCCGACGGTGATAACGAGGACGCCGAGCACCAGGATCAGCGTGTTGGCCAGCGCGGTGAAGAATTCGGGGTCGGACAGGAAGTAGGTGTAGTTGGCGAAGCCGACGAAGGGCGTGCTGCCTGGATTGAACAGGCTGTAGTTCAATGTCGAGAAATACAGCGTCATCGCCAGCGGTACGATCATCCACAGGAAGAGGACGATCACCGCCGGGGCCATCATGAGCCGTGCCGCGGATTTCGTGTGCAAGGTCGCCATGAGAATCACCCGAAGACGGCCGGCTCCCAATCGGGAACGCGCGCGGTTTCGACGCAAGGGGCGACGCGACGCGCGGTCCCTCGGTGCGGATCAAGAGCGGCGGTTCCTGCCGCGATTCATGCGCTGCAATACGCGGCCACATTGGCCAAAGGTGCCGGCCGACGCCAGAGCGCCGGCCGACTTTACCCAATAATATTACTTTGGGTAACCCGCACGGGTCATTTCACGCTCGGCCTGGCTCTGCGCCGCGGCCAGCGCCTCGTCGACCGTCTTGGACCCAGAGAGGGCGGCCGCCATCTGCTGGCCGACAGCCGTGCCCAAGCCCTGGAACTCGGGGATCGCCGCGAACTGCAAACCGACATAGGGCTTGCCCTCGCCCATCGATGGATCGGCATTGTTGATCGACTTCAGCGTCTGTTCGGCGAAGGGCGCCGCCTTCAGATATTCCGCGTTCTCATAGAGCGAGGTGCGGGTGCCGGGAGGCACGTTCGCCCAGCCTTCCTTTTCGGCGACGAGTTCCAGATAGGCCTTGGAGGTCGCCCAGCCGATGAAGGTTTCGGCCGCCTCGGTCTTCTGCGAGCCAGCGGGGATCGCCAGCGACCACGCCCACAACCAGTTGGCGCCTTCGTTCGGGCAGTTCTCGATGCCGCAGGGCGGCGGCGCGAAGCCGACCTGGTCGGCGACCTGGCTCTGCTTGGGATCGGTGACGAAGGAGGCGGCGACCGTCGCGTCCATCCACATACCGCATTTGCCCTGACCGAACAGCGACAGCGTCTCGTTGAAGCCGTTCGACGCCACGCCCGGAGGTCCCGAATTGGTCAGCATGTCGACATAGAGGCCAACCGCCTTCTTCCAGCCCTCGCTCTCGAATTGCGGCTTCCAATCGGCATCGAAATAGCTGGCACCATAGGAGCGAGCCATGTGGCCGAGGAACGCCATGTTCTCGCCCCAGCCCGGCTTGCCACGCAGGCAGATGCCGTAGACACCGGCGTCCTTGTCGGTGATCTTCGCCGCCGCGTCGGCGATGAAGTCCCAGGTCGGCTTCTCGGGCATCGTCAGCCCGGCCTTCTCGAACAGGTCCTTGCGATAGAGCGTCATCACGCTCTCGGCATAGAACGGCGCGGCATAGAGTTTGTCGTCGGTCGACAGCGCCGCGCGGATCGGCGGAAGCAAGTCGTCGACGTCGTAGTCGGCGCCGAGATTTTCCAGCGGAACCAGCCAATCGTTCTTCGACCAGATCGGAACCTCGTAGGTGCCGATGGTCATCACGTCGAACTGACCGCCCTTGGTGGCGATGTCCGTCGTCACGCGCTGACGCAGGATATTTTCCTCCAGCGTCACCCAGTTCAGTTTGACGTCCGGATGAGCCTTTTCGAACTCGTCCGTCAGACCCTGCATGCGGATCATGTCGCTGTTGTTGACGGTGCCGATCGTCAGCGTCGTCTGCGCCTGCACCGAGGTGGTCGCGAAGGCGAGCAGCGACACCGCGCCCGCCAACATCGTCCGAAAAGTCATGAAAGCCTCCCAGCTTCGAAATTGAGCAATTGACCATTGCACGGGCAATTTCTCACTTCACGTCAAGCGATGTCAAATCAATTGCGTGGTGCGGCGCACCAATTCGACATGCGGCGACGCGCCCGTCCGCTTGGGCCGGCAGGCATCTTGACGCGACATGCGATGAGGAGAGTGAAGCTTCGCCGCCCGCTCAGGAGTCGAGCAGGCGGCGGGCCGTCGCTTCGTCGGTGATGAGTCCGTTGACGAGTTTGCCGTCCGCAGCCGCCCGGATCGCGGCGGCCTTCGCCGGCCCCATAGCCACAGCAATCACCTCGCAATGGGTCGTGGAGGGAATCGGTGCGCTGGCCACGCGCGCGTTGAACGGACAATCGAGAATGCGCCCCTCGGCATCGAAAACCCAGCCAACGATTTCACCGATGCCGCCGTCGGCAATCAAGCTCTGACGATCTTGAGGGGTGATGAAACCATCGACGACGAGCGGCGCCTCGCGATCGAGCTCGCCGATCCCGACAAAGGCGACAGACGCAGCGGCGACGAGCGACAGCGTCGATTGCACGACCGTCTGGCCATGCAGCAGGGCCCGCTCCTCGGGCGAGGAGACGACCACGGGTAGCGGCATCGGATAATGCGGTGCCCGCACCCGGTCCGCCATGGAGAAGATGACGTTGTACACCGAGGCCGAGCCGTCCGGCGCCACATTGCCGGTCAGCGAGACGATGCGGTGCTGACGGCAGGTCATGGCCGGGAGGTTCTCGACCGCCGCCTTCAGGGTCCGCCCGGTTCCCATCGCGACGACCAGCGGCTTTTCGCCGCGCAGGCGCCGTTCCATCTCGGCCGCGCAAGCCTCGGCAATCCCAAGGGTCGTCGACGCCGATGCCGGATCGGAGGGGACGACTTCGACCAGCTTGAAACCGTAGCGGTCCCGAAGACCCGCCGCGAGTTCCAGACAGGCGGCAATAGGATGATCGATGCGCACCCGCACCAGGCCCGCGCTGATCGACAGCGACACCAAGCGCTGGGCCGCCTGACGCGAGATCCCCAGCTTGGCAGCGATCTCCTCCTGGGTGTTTCCGGCGACATAATAGAGCCAGCCAGCCCGCGCGGCATCGTCCAACCGTGATCCCTCGTCATCGCGCGTCCGCGCCATAGGCCTCGCCTCCCAGCCGCACCTGTTTACGGCGACAGGTGGGCAATAGGCAAATACAATGGGCAATTGCCCACGACCTGCGATTGCTGCGGCGGAATGGGCGCCCAAGACCGCGGCATTCTGCCCAAGTCCCGCGCATTTGCCGATCTTCTGGCCGTCAAGGCTTGATTTTCCGGGGTTCCGCTTTCTCTCTAGGGGGAACCCGACTGGAGGATGCCGGTGGAACCGTTCGACGAAATGCTTTTAGGACCCGACCAGGTCCGCGAACCCTACGGGCGGTTCAACCAATGGTTCCGCGAACAGAACGTCGAGGAACTGGCGGCCAAGGCCAACGAGGCGGAGGGCTTCTTCCGCCGCACCGGCATCACCTTCAACGTCTATGGTGAGGACGAGGCAGCCGAGCGCCTGATTCCCTTCGACCTCGTGCCGCGAATCATCGCCCGCGCGGAATGGGAAAAACTGGCGGAGGGAATCGAGCAGCGGGTCCAGGCGTTGAACGCCTTTCTGCACGACATCTATCACGACCAGGAGATCGTGAAGGCCGGTAAGGTGCCGGAGCGGCTGATCGTCGGCAATGCGGCTTATCTGCCGCAGATGGAAGGCTTTAGCCCGCCCGGCGGCGTCTACACCCACATTATCGGTACCGACATCGTGCGGATCGCGGAGAACGAGTTCTACGTCCTGGAGGACAATGCCCGCACCCCCTCCGGCGTTTCCTACATGATCGAGAACCGGGAAACGATGATGCAGATGTTTCCCGAGTTGTTCGCCCAGAACCGGGTGCGCCCGGTCGAAACCTATCCGCATCATCTGCGTCGCTCGCTCGCCGCCGTCGCGCCCACCGCCTGCGACGGCCCCTGCACGATCGCCATCTTGACGCCGGGCATTCACAATTCGGCCTATTACGAACACGCCTTCCTAGCCGACCAGATGGGCGTCGAACTGATCGAAGGCTCCGACGTCAAGGAGATCGACGGGCGCATCCAGATGCGTACGACCGAAGGCTATACGCCGATCGACGTTCTCTACCGCCGGGTCGACGACGAATATCTCGATCCCAAAGCGTTTCGGCCCGATTCCATGCTCGGCATCCCCGGCATCATGGAGGTCTACAAGAACGGCGGCATCACCATCGCCAACGCCCCCGGCACCGGCATCGCCGACGACAAGGCAATCTACTCCTACATGCCGGAAATCGTCGAATTCTACACCGGCAAGACCGCGCTGCTGGAGAACGTTCCGACCTGGCGCTGCGCCGAGGCCGACAGCCTCGCCTATGTGCTCGACAATCTCCAGGACCTCGTCGTCAAGGAAGTTCACGGCTCCGGCGGCTACGGCATGCTGGTCGGGCCGGCTGCCTCGAAGGCCGAGTGCGAGGCCTTCGCGGCCAAGCTGCGGGCGCGGCCAGGCAACTACATCGCCCAGCCGACGCTGGCGCTCTCCACCGTCCCGATATTGGCCGACCAAGGGCTGTCGCCCCGCCATGTCGACCTTCGCCCCTTCGTCCTCGTCTCCGACAAGGTTCGGATCATCCCCGGCGGGCTAACCCGCGTGGCGCTCAAGCAAGGCTCGCTGGTGGTCAATTCCAGCCAGGGCGGCGGCACCAAGGACACCTGGGTACTGAGGGACTGATCATGACATTACTCGGACGTACCGCAAACGGCCTGTTCTGGATGTTCCGCTACATCGAACGCGCTGAGAACATGGCTCGCCTCGTCGACGCCGGGCAGCGGCTCTCGCTCACCAACCTGTCGGCGGAACCGGACGAATGGCAATCCGTGCTGGTCTCGGCCGGTGTCGAAGCGGCCTATCGCGCCAAGCACGCCGAATTCGACCCGGACACCATCGTCGATTTTCTCTTACGTGACCGCGACAACCCGTCGAGCGTGCGCTCGTCGATCGAGACCGCCCGCACCAACGGCCGGATGGTGCGGACCGCCCTCACCCGCGACCTGTGGGAGACACTGAACGAGAGTTGGCTGATCATGAAGGCCGAGCTCGAGCGACCGATCGATCCGCGGCGGCTGCAGACCGTCCTCGATCTCGTCAAGCGCCAGACCGCGCTGATCCGCGGCGCCTTCTACGGCACGATGCTGCGCAACGAGAGCTTCGACTTTTGCCATCTCGGCGCATTTCTGGAGCGCGCCGACAACACCGCCCGCATCCTCGACGTGAAGTACTGGGTGCTGTTGCCCGAGCATTCCTCGGTCGGTTCCTCGCTGGACAATTTCCAGTGGACGTCGATCCTGCGCTCGGTCTCGGCGCACCGTTCCTACGCCTGGGAGTACGATGCCGACTACAAGGCGGTGAACATCATCGACTTCCTGATGCTGAACCGCCGGCTGCCGCGCTCGCTCGCCTATTGCTACGACTGCATCGAGGAGAGCCTGAAATATCTCAACCGCAATTACGAGGTGCAGCACCCCTGCTATCTGACGGCGGGTGCGATCAAGCAGCGTCTGGCCGACAATTCGGTCAAGGAGATCATCGACAGCGGCATGCACGAGTTCCTGGAAACCTTCATCCTCGACAACAACCGCCTCGCCGGCGAGATCGCCAAGAGCTACCGGTTCTATCCGTAGGAGCCGCAACGGGTATTCTCGAACGACACGAATGCGTAAAGCGATCAGTCGATCGGCGTGCCTTGCGCGTGACTCCCCGTTGATATTTCCGTCTGGCGCTTGCACAAAGCGCGACGCGGGCGATGATTCCGCCGGAGCATCGGCGCCGTCGACGCCACCCTGGAGACCACCCCACCCATGACCTACTGCGTCGGGCTTCTTGTCGACCGCGGCCTCGTCTTCATGTCGGACACCCGCACCAACGCGGGCGTCGACAACATTTCCGTCGTCTCCAAGATGAAGACCTGGGAGGTGCCGGGCGATCGTTTTCTCTGCCTGTTGAGCGCCGGCAATCTGGCGACGACACAGGCGGCGATCGCGCTGCTCGACGAACGCAGCGTCGCTCCCTCGGAGCGCCAACCGGCGATCCTGACGCAGCCGACCATGTTCCAGACCGCCAAGCTCGTCGGCGAAACGCTGCGCGAGGTTATTTCAGGCGCGGCGACGGGCGGACAGATGGCGGATTCGGTGTTTTCCGGCTCCTTCATTCTTGGCGGTCAGATCAAGGGCAGCCCGCCGCGGTTATTTCTCATCTATCCGGAGGGCAACTTCATCGAGGCCGGCGCCGACACGCCGTTTTTCCAGACCGGCGAGCACAAATACGGCCGCCCGATCATCATCCGCACCTACGACCCCGCAATGTCGCTGGAGGACTGCGCCAAGCTGCTGCTGGTGTCGTTCGATTCGACCATTCGCTCCAACCTGTCGGTGGGGCCGCCGATCGACATGCAGTTTTACGAGACCGACAGCCTCGTCGCCGGTTACAGGCAGCGCTTCGACCAGCGCGATCCCTACTATAGCGAGATCTCGGAGGGCTGGTCCGACGCGCTCAAGCGCGCTTTCGACCAGTTGCCGGCCTTCGTTCGCTCCTGACGGCGGTGACGGGCCGGCCTTATACCAACCTGCGGTGATAGGAACCCATTCGACCGGGACGATCGCCGATGCATGGCGAGGAACGGGACGACGCGCGATGCGGCGCATCGGGCGAGGCACGTGACGAAGCCAGGCGCGGCGAGCGCCCGGCCTTCGGTGGGCTGAACGGGCTTGCCGGACGGCGTCGCACCGCTTGCCCGATGCGCCGCATCGAACTGCGCGT
>DRFF01000156.1 GCA_011050685.1 Aurantimonas coralicida | reverse complement strand
GAAGCGTCGGATGCTGGAAGGCGGCCACGCCGCCGTGCAGGCCGACGAGGACGTTGTCGGCACATCCCGTGTCCGCGATCTGGAAAAGCGTGTCCGCGATCTCGAGCGTCTGCTCGGCCGCAAGACCATGGAAGCGGATATCCTCAAGGAAGCGCTGGACATCGCACGCCCAAAAAAACGGCCGTTGCCCTTGAGGTCCTGGAGCGATCCAAGGGACGGTTCCATGTGAAGATGGTGGCCGAGACGCTAAACGTCGCTCGTTCCCACATCAACGAGCGACGCGGCACCACGCCGAGGCCGCGAGGGCCGTATCACAAGGGCGAAGATGCCGAAGTCCTGCCGGCAATCCGGGCGATCGTCGATGCCCGGCCGACCTATGGCTATCGGCGCGTCACCGTGCTCGTGAACCGACAGCGTCGGGCTGAGGAGAGGCCGGCGATCAACGCCAAGCGGGTCTTGCGGATCATGCGCCGCAACGGGCTCACCCTCGAGCGCTCCACCGCACGGCGCCCTGGCCGCACCCATGACGGCGTCGTTATCGCGCTACGCTCGAACGTGAGGTGGTGTTCGGATCATCTGGAAATCCATGCCCGAAACCGCGAGGTCGTCCGTGTCCTCTTCGTCCTGGACGCCTGCGATCGCGAGATCATCGCCTGGCTTGCCGCCGCCAATGCCGGCATCTCCGGCGAGATGGTACGCGATCTCATGGTCGCCGCTGTGGAACGACGGTTCGGCACGACCAAGACGCCGCATCCGGTGGAATGGCTCTCCGATAACGGCAGCGCCTATATCGCTGCGGACACGGCGGATACCGCGACGGCGCTTAACCTCAAGCAACTCTTCACGCCGGTCCGAAGCCCGGAATCGAACGGAATGTCAGAGGCGTTCGTGAAAACCCTGAAACGGGATTATGCGCGCGTCACGATCCTGCCGGACGCCGACACCATCCTTGCCTTGCTCCCCGAATGGATCGAGGATTACTGCGAAATCCACCCGCACTCAGGCTTGAAGTTCCGATCCCCTCGGGAGTTCATCCGCCTCAGTGCCTAAACCCAACCGCCGACTGTCCGGCGAAACGGGGTCCACTCCACCGCCCATGCCGGATCCAATTACGATGACATCCCAACTATCGCGTTCCGTGTTGGTCATTGTGCTGTCCTCTAAATTTCCGAGGAGTTGTGCGTGGCCCGCGACACAGCCTCTTCTGCGGCAAAATCGTGTGATGCCGCAATCGCCAGGCCCGGCAGATGCTGCTGCAGCCGACGGACCTTCGCGAATGAGGCGAGAAGCGTATTCCTTTCACCTGTGCCGGGCACGATATCCTGTTCGAGCAAGGCTGTTTCGTATGTGAGGTCTCCTACAAGAAGGATCGGGCGCCAGCCGTCTTGGCGGATCAGCATGGACATGGAACCGCGCGTATGTCCCGGTGTGGGCAACAGGATCATGGAGCCATCGCCTGCGACGTCATGGATCCCGTCAAACCCCTCGAAGAGTGGGTCATCGGTCGGCTCAAACGTTATCTGTCGCCACTTCGCGGAGGGGATTTCGATATGCTCGCGCAGGATCCACTCATACTCCGGGTGCTGCTCGGACAGGGTCGCCCATTCCCGGTCGCTAACCAGCAGATCGGCCTGCGGGATCTGCGCGATACCCCCGGCATGATCGAAATGCAGATGCGAGATAACCGCCATTCGAATATCGCTAGCAGCAACGCCTGCGCCAGCAAGAACATGGTCGATGCGATCGGCGTCGGTCAGATGAAACCGAAATATCCGCGGCAGCAGAAAGCGCCCGATCGCTTGTTTGATATAGTCCCTGTCCGACATGATCGCTGGGTCAATCCCAGTATCGAACAGCACCAATCCGTCACGATGATCGATTAGGAAGCATTGCAAGGGCGAAGGAACCCAGCTTCGCCCAAAAAAGATCCACCAAAGCTGCGGCAGCCTGCTGCCGTAGCGGTGTTCTTTGTGCTGCTCTGCGCGCCCGCAGCTCAGAACCCGCACCGACGCAATCTGAAGATTGGAAACGTGGTTTTCGCGTGATTTCGCTGTTTGAGCTTCGGGCATACGTAACTCCCCGAGAATCCCAGGAATGCTCTGTCAGACCGCCGCGGCCGAGCCGCCAGGTCAAGCAGGGAATCGCCGCGACCTTTACAGACGCAACGAGACGCCACCTTATCCAGGAAGACTACGGACGGAGCGAAGCCGGACATTGACCTACGTCAATCGGGACCGAACAGTGCGGACGTGGCTCATGCCGCCCGAACGCAAGACCAGACATTCGTTCGTCTGAGATGAATGACCGCTAGGTCCGCAAAGCCGATTGGCAGGGTCGGGCCGATTGCGACTATGTCGAAGCTGCCAGTGCTGCGCTTCCGGCGGCTTTTTGATTTGAAACCGTGTTCTTGAAGAAAATATCTGGCCCGCCTGCGGCACCCGCACTGCAGCATCGATAATCTCGGTCAAACCGGCCCTAGCGCTGGATCCTCAATGAGACGCTGACAATTAATGGCGGCTGCTTAGCCGCTTGAGCACCGCCCAGCTTCGAAGATCTGACAAGGCCTTGCCGGTTGCGGCTAAAACGAGAACGCAGAGAACAACCTTTGAGATCGTTCCCATCGTGCCCTCGATCAGCAGCGCATGGACGACACTACCAACGACGACCATCGTCGCCAGCGCCGTATGGGCGAAACGCCAGATCGGCGGGCGCATGCGCAGCTTCCTGCGCAGGGCGGCCAGCATGGCCGCCGCGAAAAGCGCCCACATAGCGACGACGCCCCAATCTGAAAACGGCGTCGGAGAGGTGAAGAGCAGCGCATCCATGACGTCTGGCGGGCTCGTCAGCCAGAGCCCTGCCACATGTGCGACGATCGCGGCGACGAGGGCAGTCCCGACCCATCGGTGAACCCGGCGCCCATCTCGCATGCCGATCCCGGGCAGATATCCGGCCGCGAGAAGTGGCTGAAGGAGGAGCAGCGCCATCGCTACGATCCCGGCGAAGCCTGCCGCGATATAGATCAAGCTTCGATAGGCAAGGTACTCGCTCGTCGCTGCGATGGCGATAGGACCGACGACTGCGACGGCAAGCGCCGACCAGCCGAGAGCGGCCCGGATGGACAACGACATGGAGTCAGGCCGGCTGCAGAACGAAGTCGGCGCTGAGGCTCGTATCCTTTGGACTGGACATGAGGGGCCGAAGGAAGACGGTCTCGAATTCGGGATCGTCATAGGCCAGATGGCCGTGCGCCTGGCCGAAAGCGGGCACGATCTGCGGCATTTCCAGCCGGAATGTGCCGTCGAGGCCGGTCAGCGTGGCCCCATGGCTCTCCGGATCGCGTTCGTAGGCTTCGGTCGTATGTGCCCAAATCTGGATGCGGATGCCTTCGAGCGGCGCACCGTCGCTGGCACGGCGAACGCGCCCCGACATCCAGAAGCCGCCATCGCCGATTCGTTCGACGATCGGCACACCGGGACGATAATTGTTCGAGCCGCCGCGCATGGAGGGCGTGGGTGCGAGTCCTCGGGCGCGCGCGGGAACGAGCAAGCCGGAGGCGCCACTCGTCATCAAGGCACCACCTACAGCGGCACCGGCCGCCAGCATTGTTCTGCGGTTCAGACGGGTCTGAGACAATATAGCCTCCCAGTCGGTTCGTCGGACGAAGAGGTCGTCCCGTAAGATCGAGTGATCGGACGCGACGGCGCTGAACGAGTACCTCTTGCGAGCCCGACATCTTTCTCAGGAGCCGCGCCTCCCCCTTCGAGATGGAGACCGTTCTGAGTCGAAACAAGTCAAAACTCTTCACAGAGCGCTGAGACGGAAATTTGGTCGATTTCGCGTTACAGCTCTCAATTCATCATGCTGGCGTCGATGCCTTCATTTGAAACCCCGAGACTGGGAGGGCGATCGCCTGTGGATAATGGAAAAATCGCTCAATGGTTTGGTCTCTTTGCCAGGTTGGAATTCCTCACGAATAAATTATGCCGGACGTTCCGAAGACGTCTGCTTTCAGAATGTCGTTCGCAGAGCCCGAACGGCGAGGATGGGCGCGTTGCCGTCCTGCTGCTTAACTGATGAGAACGGGCCAAAAGCGGTCGATGCGCTTCGAGATGAATACCGGCTGGAAGCCACCGCTCACCCTTGGCGCAGCGCTACGCCGAATTCCAGTTCAGGTAACGTCCACCCGATCGATCGGAAAGATTCAGATAGTCCGGCGTGAAGTCGGCGACCCGCATCAGCTGTTCGAAGCCGTGAATAATTGCGCGGTCATCTGCATACCCTATGGCATGCTCATTGCATACACATCGATCCGATTGCATGCAATGAACATGCCAGATTTTAACCGATTGTTTTAATTGATTCTCGAAAAAATCTTCCCGTCAATTCTGGTTATCATTTAGGCACATTGCACTTCCGTGCTCCATGGTCCCTCGGATTTTGGAAGCCCATGGAGCCGGCGCGCGGCCACCTGAGGACCGCAGGCGCGCGACAATTCCGGGTGCGGCCAGATCAGCTGCCCAACGCCTCACCATCGCTGCGCGGATCGTGGGCACCGGTGATCAAGCCGTCTTCCCCGACGAGGATCGCCCCGGCCTGACCGGCGAGCGGACTGCGCACCGGCAGTGAGCTGATCGCGTGCCCCCGGCGTCGCAGTTCCTCGAAGACCTCGCCACCGGCATCCGCCTCCAGCTTCAGCGTGTCGCGGCCGTCGGAAAAGGTGCAGCCGAGCAGGAAGCGCGGCCGTGAAAGGGCCGTCAGCGGGTCCATGCCATGATCGAGAATGCGAGTCAGAATCGCCGCCAAAGTCTGCGGTTGGCCGTCGGCGCCTTGAGTCCCGTAGACCAGATACGGACTTCCGGCCTTGAGCGCGATGCCCGGATTGAGGGTATAGAACGGACGCCGGCCCGGCGCGATCGCGTTGGGGCTGGCTGGATCGGCCGAGAAGGCGGCGCCGCGGTTCTGCCACAGGATTCCGGTGTCGCCGACGACGACACCGCTGCCCCAATCGAAATAGAGGCTTTGCAGGACGCTGGCACTGCGGCCCTCGCCATCGACGGCGCCGAAGAAGACCGTATCGCCCGTCCGGAACTGATGCGGCCAGGGCAGCGCCCGCGTCGGGTCGATGGCCGCGGCCTTGGCAGCGAGCCGGGCGTCCGACAACCAATCGGTGACCGGCTGGTCGATAAAGTCCGGGTCGGCAAGGCGGCCGCGGTCGAGAAACGCCTGCTTCACCGCCTCGACGAGCCCGTGATAGTAATCGGCCGATCCTTCCGCCGGATCGATGCCACGCATCCGTTCGATGATGCCCATGATGGCGAGCGTGGAGGCTCCCTGCGTCGGTGGCGGCGGCGCCAACAGCGTCACGTCGCCATAGGCGAGCTTCAAAGGGTCTGCCTCTCGCGTTCGCGTGCGCGACAAATCCTCGGCCGTGAGCGGCGAGCCCGCCTCGGCCAGACCGCGCGCGATCCGCTTGGCGAGCGCCCCCTCGTAAAAGCTGCGGGAGCCTTCCTGGGCGATCATCCGCAGAGTCGCGGCGAGATCGGGCTGGACGAAGCTATCTTCGAGCCGATGGCTGCGCCGCGTATCGAAGCGCGACGCGAAGCCCGGCCAGTCGTCCAGTTCCGCGGCGCGAAAATCCAGCCAGAAGAGTTGAGAAGCGGTGAGTGGGAAGCCCTTTTCAGCGTAAGCGACGGCGTCGCTCAGCAGTGATGCGAAGCTTCGGCGCCCGTCCCAATGGCGCACCGAATAGTCGAAGGCATGCCCCCAACTGTCGACGACGCAGGCAGAGGTCAGGGCTGATCCGGGACCGCGCGTTGGTATCGGGCCGGCTGGCGCCGATGTTGCCGCCGCCTGTCCGATACCGAGAAATGCTCGACGTCGTCCCTCGCGATCCGCGACCATCCACACGGCATCGCCGCCGATGCCGCAGAAATGCGGATAGGTGACGGCGAGGACGGCGCCCATGGCGAGCGCTGCTTCGATGGCGTTGCCGCCCTCAACCAGAACCCGCTGCCCGGCTTGGCTCGCCAGCGTATGCGGGCTGGTGACGACGCCGCGTCGCGAGGCGCCGAGCCGCCGCAGGTCTTTCATCGGGCGATCGTCGGGTCGAGAAGCCACTCGGCGCTGTCGTTCCAGACGTCGGTTTCGACGATCAGCCCGCTCCTGACCACGAAGCGGTCGACATAGCGATTGCTTTCGAACGGAGTGCCGTCGGGCCATTCACCGTGGAGCGTTCCGAGGCTGTAGACGATCGTTTCCCGCTGGCCCGGGACGACATCATATCGCTCGATCCGTTTCTTGACCCATTTATACCGGCGCGCGTTGAAGCCGGTCGGGCCACTCGGGTCATCGAACACCCGGCCGCCCGTGAAGCGGGCGACGAAGCCGGGAGCCACATATCGCGCAGCCCTGTCAGGATCGGGGGCCATCGACGCATCGAGATAGTCTTGCACGGCTTTCAGGTCGCGCCCTGCCTCGGCAGTCGTAGCGCCTGTCACAACCACCATCGACCTGACTCCTCGTCGGACGGATCGCGCCCCGATCCCTGGCCGCCGGACTGGCGGGCTCCGATATATCCACAGCGGAAAATGCATAGACCGCCTGGGGCGGGCGAAGCAACGGATAACGCCGATATTTTAGCCAGATCGTTTTCTGCATAATTCGTATGCAGAACGAGCGATGTTGAGGCAGCGATCGTGACCCGTTCGCTGCTGATCGACTGCAGCCGGGGGATCCCGCATTTGGCACGCGATTTGCTGACTTCCCATCGACACTCGAATTCGACGGGGAGCAGGCATTGCCGAGCGACGCGACAGACCTGGAATTGGCCGCCGTCACCAAGGCCTATGGCAAGACGATCGCGGTCGATCGCATTTCCCTGAAGATTCCCGGCGGGACCTATTGCTGCCTGCTCGGTCCCTCGGGCTGCGGCAAGACCACGACCCTTCGAATGGTCGCCGGGCATGAGTTCATCTCCGACGGGGACGTGATGATCGGCAATACGGTCGTTAATGACCTACCGCCCGCCAGACGCGGCACGGCGATGATGTTCCAGAATTACGCGCTGTTTCCCCATCTCGACGTTCGCGACAACGTCGCCTTCTCACTCAGAATGGCCGGTGCGGCAAAAGACGAGCGTCGCCGCCAGGCCGACGACATGCTCGATCTCGTCGATATGGGACGCTATGCCAACCGCCTGCCTAATCAGTTGTCGGGCGGGCAGCAGCAGCGTGTCGCGCTTGCGCGGGCGCTGGTGACCAACCCTTCCCTCCTGCTTCTCGACGAGCCGCTGTCGGCGCTCGATCCCTTCCTGCGTGTGCGTATGCGCGCCGAACTCAAGCGCTATCAACGCGAGTTCGGAATCTCCTTCGTGCATGTCACCCACAGCCAGGAAGAGGCGATGGCCCTCGCCGACATGGTCGTCGTCATGAATGACGGCCGCATCGAGCAGGTCGGCAGTCCCCGCGACATCTTCAATGCGCCGCGCACGACGTTCGTGGCGCGGTTCATGGGCGGGCACAACCTCCTGCCCGAGAGCGGCAAGACCTATGCGATCCGCTCCGACCGGTTGCGGCTCTCTCCCATGGCGGAGGGGACGGGAACGGGGAAGAGTCCACCCGCTACGGTCACCGACGTCGAGTACCAGGGCATGACCGTCCACGTGTCGCTGGCGCGATCCGATGGCACCGAGTTCATCGCCACTCTGCCGGAACGGGATTTCGACCGAAGGCCAGTCGTGCGCGGCGACGAAGTCCTGATCGATTGGGATCCGGCCGACCGGCACGAACTCGCCGCCTGACAATTACTATCAACCACAATGGAGAAGTTGGGATGATCAAAGACAAGTTGTGCAACCCCGGGCTCAATCGCCGCTCGGTGCTGAAGGGGTCGGCGGCGCTCGTCGGCGCGGGTCTCGTGACCAAGGTCACCGGTTTCCCGGCGATCGCCCAGGAGAAGCCGACGCTCCGCTATCTTTCGACGGCGGTGAACCAGTCGCCCGAAATCGCCAAGAAGGCCGGTGAGGATCTGGGCATCAATATCGAGTATATTGCCGTAACGACCGACGACGTCGCCAAACGCGTCATCACCCAGCCAAACTCCTTCGACCTGGTCGATACGGAATATTTCGCGCTGCCGAAGCTGCTGCCGTCCGGCAACATCATGGGGCTCGACGCCAAGAAGATCAAAAACGCCGACAAGATCGCCACCGTTCTGCGGGAGGGCAAGGTTGCCGGCAAGGAAATCGGCCTCGATGGAACCGCGCCGGCTGAGGTGTTCTATCTTCCCGACGAGAAGGCGACCGGCTTCGCCGGCGAACCGACCGAATGGATCACCCTGATCCCGACCACCTACAATGCCGATACGCTCGGCATCCGCCCGGACCTCATCGACAAGCCCGTCGAAAGCTGGGCGTCACTGCTCGATCCCGATTTCAAGGGCAAGGCTGCCATCCTCAACATCCCGTCGATCGGCATCATGGACGCAGCCATGGCGCTGGAAGCACGCGGCGACCTGACATATGGCGACAAGGGCAACATGACCAAGGAGGAGATCGACAAGACGATCGCCGCCCTGATCGAGGCCAAGCGCGCCGGCCAGTTCCGCGCGTTCTGGACCGACTTCAACGAGAGCGTGAACCTGATGGCGTCCGGCGAGGTCGTCATCCAGTCGATGTGGTCGCCAGCCATCACGGCCGTGCGCACCCAGGGCATCGAATGCAAGTACCAGCCTCTGAAGGAAGGCTACCGCGCCTGGGCGTCCGGCTTCGGGCTACCGGTGGCGATCGCCGACCGCGAGAAGGACGCAGCCTACGAATTCATCAACTGGTTCCTCTCCGGCTGGGCCGGCGCGCATCTGTCCAAGCAGGGCTATTACCCGGCCGTTCTGGAGACCACCAAGGAGGTGCTCGAGCCTTACGAATGGGCCTACTGGTTCGAGGGCAAGCCGGCGGAAAAGGACATCCACGCGCCGGACGGCAAGCTGCTGGAGAAGGCCGGCGCCACCCGTGACGGCGGCTCCTACGACGAGCGCATGGGCGCCGTCGCATGCTGGAACGCCGTCATGGACGAGAACATCTACATGATCCGCAAGTGGAACGAGTTCATTGCCGCCTGATGTGACCGCCGAAACGATGGACGCCCCGGCTTCGGCCGGGGCGAATACGTGGGCAGCTGCCCGGACTCACGCGCCGAAGCCACGCACGGCCTGGTCGCCGCGGTGGCTGCCCTATCTGCAGGCCGCGCCGATGGCGCTCGTCTTTCTGCTGTTCTTCGTCCTGCCGCTGGCGACGACCTTTGTCGTCTCGTTCTGGAACTATACCGAATATTCGATCGAACCGGCCTTCGTCACGTCCAACTACAGCGACGTTTTCCAGGGCTGCGTCGCCGCCCTGCCCGGTCTTTGCACGACCTTCGCGACCTATCTTTCGACGCTGAAATTCGTGGCGATCGTCTGGGCGGTAACTCTGCTGCTCGGCTTCACCATCGCCTATTTCCTGGCCTTTCACGTCCGCACTCTGCCGATGCAGATCGCCCTGTTCCTGGTCTGCACCATCCCGTTCTGGACGTCGAACGTCATCCGGACGATCTCCTGGATTCCGCTGCTGGGACGCAACGGCCTCGTCAATGAAATCCTCTTGACGATCGGGATCGTGGATCGGCCGCAAGAATGGCTGCTCTACTCCGACTTCGCCGTCGCCCTGGCGCTTGTCCATCTCTACACGCTGTTCATGGTCGTCCCGATCTTCAATTCGATGATGCGCATCGACCGGTCGCTGATCGAGGCGGCAACCGACGCGGGCGCCAGCGGCTGGCAAGCGCTTGTCAACGTGATCATTCCGCTCGCCAAGCCGGGCATCCTGATCGGTTCGATCTTCGTAGTGACGATCGTGACCGGCGACTATCTGACCATCGGAATCATGGGCGGCCAACAGATCGCCTCGGTCGGCAAGATCATCCAGACGCAGATCAATTTCCTCCAATTTCCGATCGCTGCCGCCAATGCGATCGTTCTTCTCGCGGCCGTGCTCTTGACCATCTGGGGCATGCTGCGCCTCGTCGATATTCGCAAGGAGCTTTGAGATGATCGTTCGCGAGGAAGGACGGTCGCGCAGCTTCTACCTGCTCGCGATCGTCTTCGCCCTCTTCGTGGTCTTTCTCTACGGGCCGGTCGCCACGATCCTGGCTCTGTCCTTCCAGGGCCCGTCCGGCGGCCTGACCTTTCCGATGAACGGCGCCTCCCTCTATTGGTTCGAGCGGCTGTGGAGTGGCCGGGGGGTCGTCGATATCGGCTCGGCGTTTCGGCGCTCCCTCGGTCTCGGCCTGGTCGTCATGGTGCTGACGGTGTGCATTTCCGTCTCCGCAGGCCTTGCCTTCCGCAAGCGATTCTTCGGTTCCACCGCGCTCTTCTATGCGGCGATCGCCAGCCTCATCGTGCCGTCCATCGTCGTCTCGCTCGGCATCGCGCTGGAGTTCCGGGTCTTCGACGATCTCCTGCGACTGGCCGCGGATTCGATCGGCCTCGGCGGTCTGGTCGGGCGCGGCAATTCCCTCGGCCTCTTCACCTCCGGGCTCGGGGCACATCTATCCTGGACGCTGCCTTTCGGGCTGCTCATCATGTTCGCCGTCTTCAACCGCCTCGACCCGAGCTACGAGGAAGCCGCGCGCGACCTCGGCGCCACGCCCTGGCAGGGATTTCGCTTCGTCATCCTGCCGATGATCGCGCCGTTCCTGATCGGAATCGCGCTGTTCGGATTCACTCTCTCCTGGGACGAAATCGCCCGGTCCAGCCAGACGATGGGCGCCACCAACACCTTGCCGCTGGAACTCGCCGCCCTGACGACGACGGTGACGACGCCGGAGATCTATGCTCTCGGAACATCGGTCACCGCCGTGTCCTTCACGGTGATCTTCGGAACCCTTGCACTGTTTCTTCTGGCACAGCGGCGACGCCATCGTCGCGGCCTCGCCGAACCTGAGGGATCTTGAGCCAGCAATGCGGATTGCGATCATCAATCCCAACTCGACGCGGTCGATGACCGAGACGATCACCGTTGCCGCCCGTGCGATCGCCGCGCCGGGCACCGACATCATCGCCCGCACCAACGACACGGGGCCGGCCTCGATCGAAGGCTATGTCGACGGCGCCCTTGCCGTGCCGGGCCTTCTTGCGGCAATCGCGGCAGCCGAACGGGACGGCGCGGCCGCGCATATCATCGCCTGCTTCGACGATACCGGTCTCGAAGCCGCGCGGTCCGTCGCCAAGGGGCCGGTGATCGGAATTGGCGAGGCGGCCGCGCATTTGGCGAGTCTGGTCGCGCGGCGCTTCGCGGTGGTCACCACCCTCGCCTGCTCGGTGCCGATCATCGAGGACAATCTTCGTCGCCATGGCCTCGGCGCCCGGTGTTGTGGTGTGCGCGCGAGCGACTTGTCGGTGCTTTCGCTGGATGCCGATCCCGACGCCGCGAATGCCCGGATTTCCGAAGAAGTCGCGGCGGCGATCGTCGATGACGGCGCCGAGGCGATCGTGCTCGGCTGCGCCGGTATGGCCGATTTCGCGGCGGCGCTCGCCTACCGTCACGGCGTACCGGTCATCGAAGGCGTTTCGGCCGCCGTCAAGCTGGCGGAAGCCTTGATCGCGCTGGGTCTTCAAACATCCAGGCTCGGCGGCTACGCTCCGCCACGTGCCAAGCCCGGCGGTTTTCAACTTTCCACACCGGGACCGGAGCGGTGAGAGACACAAACAGAGGCGCCATGACGCCGGCGGACATGGTGGGTTTGCTGGGCCAGGTCGAGTTCCCCTCGATGAACTCTTCCGCCTCACCGGTTTGGAGCTTGGCTCAGCCGGACGATAGCCGGTCAGGTTCGGGATTTTCATCGCATGTTTGATTTCGTCCTGCGTCAATCCCGCCTTGTCGACCACCCCGACCTCGTCGATATCGGCGTTTCCGGCGGCCGGATCGCCGCGATCGCGCCCACTCTGCCGGACGGTCCGCCAAGCCGATCGGCGAAGGGCCGGCTCGTCTGCGGCGGCTTCATCGAGTCCCACATTCATCTCGACAAGGCCTGCATCCTCGACCGCTGCGCGATCTGTGACGGCACGTTGCGGGAGGCCGTGACCCTGGCCGCCAAGGCCAAGGCCGGCTTTACGCAGGAAGATGTCTATGCCCGCGCCAGCCGCGTCGTCGAACAGGCCATCATCCACGGCACCACCCGCCTCAGGACATTCGTCGAGGTCGATCCTCGGGCGCAGCTTCGCTCCTTCGAAGCGATTCTGCAGATCAAGCGGGACTATGCCTTCGCGGTCGACATCGGCATCTGCGCGTTTGCCCAGGAGGGCCTCACCCAGGAGATGGAGACACACCGCCTGCTTGAAACCGCCCTTCGAAATGGGGCCGATCTCGTCGGCGGCTGTCCATATCAGGATCCAAAGCCTGACCAACATATTCGACTGATCCTCGATCTCGCTGAACGCTTCGGCGTCTTCGCCGACTTCCATATCGATTTCGATCTCGAGCCGACGGGTTCGGACATGCCTGCGCTGATCCGGGAAACCCGCGAACGCGGGCTTGAGGGGCGCGTTGCGATCGGTCATGCGACCAAGATGTCGGCGATGTCCCCGGATGAATTCGCGGGGCTCGGACGGCAATTGTCCGACGCCGGCATCGCCCTCACCGTACTTCCGGCGACCGACCTGTTCCTGATGGGCCGCGATGCCGACCGTCTCGTTCCGCGAGGCGTGACCCGAGCCGACCGCCTTGGGACGCTCGGTGTCACAACCGCGATCGCGACGAACAATGTCCTCAACCCGTTCACCCCTTACGGAGACGCCTCGCTGATCCGGATGGCCAATTTGTTCGCCAATGTCGCGCAACTCGGAACGGACGAGGAACTGACCGACGTGTTCGCCATGGTGACGACATCGCCCGCCCGGATTCTGGGGCGGGACGCGCGCGTCGCGATCGGGGCCAGTGCCGATCTGGTGCTCATAGACGCACTCGATCCGGCTTCGGCCGTTCGCGAAATCGCGCAGCCGCTCGCCGGATGGAAACGCGGCGTCCAGACCTTCGAACGGCCCACGCCTGTGATCCTGTCGGCTGATGGCACACAGCGAGCCTCAGCCGAACGACGCGGTTATCCCACCACGTCCTGATGGCCCACCTCTGTCGGAGACCGACCGATAACCGTTCTGATCCTCAACCCGAACACGGATGAAAAGACCACCGCCAGCATGGTGCGGATCGCCGGGCTAGCCGGCACCGGACTTGGCTTTTCCGGACGCACGGCGCCCTTCGGGGTGCCGATGATCACGGAACCGGGCGCCCTCGCGGTTAGCGCCGAGGCAGTCGCGACGATAGTCGACGCAACGCGCGAGGACCCGGACGTCATCGGCGTCATCATCGCTGCATTCGGCGATCCCGGCCTGGATGCGGCGCGAACACGGCTCTACGTACCCGTCTGCGGAATTGGAGAGGCGAGTCTCAAGGAAGCGGCCGCAGGTGGCCGGCGCTTCGCCGTCGCGACGACGACGCCCGAGCTGTCGGGCGCCATTGCGGAGCTTATTGAAGCATCGGGATATGGCGGCCAGTGCACCGGTCTCTTCTTCACGGAAACCGATCCTTTCGCCGCCGTCGCCGACCGCGTGGACCTCGTCAAGGCTTTGGCGGAGGCCTGCGAAAAGGCCCGTCGCGAAAGCAAGGCCGACGCTGTCATTATCGGCGGCGGTCCCCTGGCCGAGGCCGCGGAAGCCCTCGGGTCGCGAATGGCAATGCCGATCATTGCGCCGATCCCGGCAGCGGCCCGGCTCATGGCCCGGCTGATCGCCGCCCGAAAGCACCCCGGCGCCAAGACATAGGCTGGGCTGCGGCGAGGAAGCTGCGACGTCGGCTAAGCGAGTTCGACCTCACGCGGAGGTTCGATGATCTCGGACCGGCCCTCTTCCAGCACGCAGGCGACCCGGCGACCTGGCCCAGGCCTCAGCACCGGCGGCAGCCTCTGACGGCAGATGTCGCTGGCGAAGGCGCAGCGCGGCGCGAAGGAGCAATGATCGGGCTTTGCGTCGAGCGCGGGCGGCGATCCGGGAATCGCGTGGAGCGTCGCGCCGCGAGCCGCATCGTGCAGGTTCGCCGCCAAAAGGCCCTTCGTATAGGGGTGCCGGGGGTCCTTGATGATCTCGGCGACCGATCCCTCCTCGACGATCGTGCCGGCATACATCACGGCGATGCGGTCGGAAATTTCGACCGCGACCCCGATGTCATGCGTGACGAAGACAATGCCCATCCCGAATTCCTTCTGCAGTTCGCGAAGCAGCAGAAGCACCTGGATCTGGACGGTGGCGTCCAGCGCGGTTGTCGGTTCGTCGGCGAGCAGCAGCTTCGGATTGCACGCCAGCGCCAGAGCGATCATCGCGCGCTGGCGCATGCCGCCCGACATTTCGTGGGGATAGTTCTTCAGCCGGCTTTCCGGCGAGGGAATGCGCACACGTTGCAGCATGTCCAGAGCGACCTTCGTCGCCTCGCCACGGGTCGCGCCGGTGTGGCGGCGAACCGCCTCGGCAATCTGTTCACCGATCGTGTAGACCGGATCGAGAGCCAGCATCGGCTCCTGGAAGATCATCGAAACCGTCTTGCCGCGATAATCCGACAGCGCCCTGCCCTTCAGGGCCATGACGTCGACCCCGTCGACGACCATCCTCCCCTTCATGTCGGTGCGACGCTCGGGCAGGAGCTTGAGCAACGCTTTCAGGGTCACGCTCTTGCCTGAGCCGGATTCGCCGAGGATCGTCAGCACCTCACCGGACTTGAGGGTCAGGTCGAGACCATTGACCGCGTGGACGGTGCGCTCGCCGTGGAAGCGCACACTCAGATCCTCGATGGTCATCAGATTGGGGCTCATTCGGTCTCCTCCGGCACTCTTCCGGTCGCCATCGAATGATCCGACGCAGGATCCAGCATATGACAGGCGGCGACATGATCGACGTCCTCGTCGACCTTGGAGAGGCACGGCGCACTGTCGGCGCAGACGGCTTCGGCGAAGGCGCATCTGGTGTGGAACCGGCATCCCGTCGGCGGATCGATCGGGTTCGGCGGATCGCCTGCCAGCGGCGGGATTTCGGTTCGGTTGTCGGGGTCCATCGACGGCATCGCCGCGAAAAGCGCTGCCGTGTAGGGATGCGCTCGCCTCTTCCAGACGGCGTCGACCGGGCCGAGTTCGACCACCTCGCCCAGATACATCACCATGATCCGGTCCGAAATGTAGCGGACGACGTTGAGATCGTGGGAGATGAAGACATAGGTCAGTCCGAACTCGTCCTTCAATTCCCGCAACAGGTTGAGGACCTGTGCCTCGACCGATTTGTCGAGGGCCGAGACTGCTTCGTCGAGAATCACCAGTCGCGGTCTCATCGCGACAGAGCGGGCGATATTCACGCGCTGGCGCTGGCCGCCGGAGAGCTCGTGCGGATAGCGCCCGGCGAACCGCGCAGGGGCAAGGCCGACCCGGGCGAGCAGATCGTGGGCGAGCGTCCGTGCATCGCGGGCGGAGGCTCCGCGCATCTTCGGCCCGAAGCCGATCGTCTCCTCGATGGTCAGCCGGGGATTGAGCGAGGCGTAGGAATCCTGGAAGACCATCTGCACGCCTGCCCACAATTCCTGGAGGCTGAGATCGGAACCCAGGCGGTCGCCGTCGAAGATCAGTTCGCCGGAATCGATCCCGGTCAGTCCGACCAGCAGGCGGGCGGTCGTCGACTTTCCGCAGCCAGATTCGCCGACGATGCCGAGGGTTTCGCCCTTTTTCACGGTGAAGGACACGCCATCGACGGCCCGCACGGCATTGGTCTTGCGACCGAATATCCCCTTCCGAACCGGGAAGTGGCGTGTGAGATCGCTGGCGATGATGAGCGGTTGGCCCGGCCCGCCACGATCCCGGTCATCCGCGTGCCCCGCCGCATGGGTTGGCCTGGATGCAATGTCCGTCGTCGCGCTCATCGCGTCAGTCCTTGATGTTCATGGCAGACCGAAGACCGTCGCTGAGAAGGTTGAGGCAGAGCGACGTCAGGAAGATCATCGCGCCGGGCAGCGCGGCGATGATCGGATCGATGTAGATGGCCGTGCGCAACGTGTTCAGCATCAGTCCCCATTCCGGCTCCGGCGGCTTGACCCCGAGCCCGAGGAACGAAAGGCCGGCGGCCAGGATCATCGAAACGCTGGTCAGGCTGGTGGCGTAGACGAAGATGGGGCTCATCACATTGCCCAGGACATGGACGCGCACGACGGTCAGCGCCCCCGCCCCGGAAATCCGCGCGGCCTCGACATATTCGAGCGAGCGAACTGAGGCGGTGACGCTCTCGGCGACGCGCGTGATCGGCGGAATGAAGACGATGGTCAGCGAAACCAGGCTATTGACGATTCCCGCTCCCAGGGCTCCGGAGATGGCGATGGCCAGCAGGATCGAGGGAAACGCGAAGAAGACATCGATCGTGCGCATGATGATCGTGTTGAGCGCGCCACCGACATAGCCGGCGAGAACGCCGAGGGTCGAGCCGATGGCGAAGGCGAAGACCACCGGCAGCAGGCCGAGCATCAAGGTTAGCCGGCCGCCATAGATCAGGCGCGAAAGCATGTCCCGGCCCAATTCGTCGGTGCCCAGCGGATGACCCGGCGTTCCGACCGGTTTCAGCCGGCTGATCATCGACCCCGAAAACGGATCGGCGAGCGGCAGGTAGGGCGCGAAGACGACAGCCGCCAGGAGCACCAGCAGCAAACCGCCACAGATCATTGCCACCGGATCGCGGCGAAGGCGCTGGGCCACACCCTGCCAGTAGCCCTTGGACTTCGCTGGAACGACTTCGGGAGGGAGTCTGTCAGCTTCGATCTCAAGTCTGGTGTCGATCGTCGCGGACATGGCGCTCAGCCTCTCTTGATGCGTGGATCGACCAGCGGCTGCGCGAGATCAACGAGGAGATTGGCGAAGACGAAGAACAGCGCCAGCACGAGGATCGTGCCCTGCAAGAGAGGCAGATCGCGCTGGAAGATCGCGTTGGACAGAAGGTAACCGGTGCCCGGCCAGTTGAAGACCGTTTCGATGAGAATCGATCCTCCGAGCAGATAGCCGAGTTGGAGGCCGGCGACCGACAGCGTCGTCGGCGTCACGTTGCGGACGACATGGCGCAGCACGCCGATGCGGGTCAGCCCCTTGGCCGCGAGCGCCGAAACGAAATCCTGGGAGAGGATGTCGCCGACCAGCGCTCGCACCGTACGCGTGACGATGCCCATCGGCACGACGGCAAGCGTGATCGCAGGAAGGACGATGAAGCGCAGATGTTCGAGGTCCCAGACCCAGTTGGTGGAACCGCCGGGACCTGCGCCGGTGGACGGCAGCCAGCCGAGCTTGACCGAGAAGATGACGACCAGCACGATTCCGAGCCAGTAGTTCGGCACGGAGACGCCGGTGATCGAGATCGCCGTCATCGCCCGATCGATCAGCGTGTCCTTGAAGTAGCCGGCGACGAAGCCGAAGAAGATGCCCAGCGGAAACCCGATCAGCGAGGCGGCGAAGGCCAGGATCAGCGTGTTGCCGACCGCCCGGACGACTTCCGAAGCGACCGGCCGACCGGTCGCGATCGACGAGCCGAGATCGCCTTGCAGGGCGTTTCCGAGCCAGATGAAGAACTGGACCGGAAGCGGCTTGTCGAAACCGTACTCCGCCCGCATCGCCGCTTGTTGGTCGGCTGAGGCGTCGATTGGCATGACGGCCGTCAACGGATCGCCCGGGGCGATGTGAACCAGCAGGAAGCAGATGATGCTGACCCCGAGCGCGACGGGAATCACATAGGCGAGGCGTTGCAGCGTGTAGGCAAGCATTCGACGTCGATCTCCGCCTGATCGTCAGGATTGGCGTGGGGGAGCGGACAAACCGTCTTCCGCCGGTAGCGGGGACGGGCCATGCATGGGCCCGCCCTCGCTGGTTCCTCATTCCTTCATGGTGATCGGCGAGAAGTCCTGGAACCAGTTCTGGGCCTGAACAAAGCCCTCCACGTTCGGGCTCATCGCGCGTGGCGCAACGTCATGTGCGACGAACAGAAACAGCGCGTCGTTGACGTATTTCTCGTGGGTCCGGCGCAGAACCTCGTCCTGCGCGGCAGGATCGAAGGTGGTGCGGATCTCTTTGAACAGGGCATCCATTTCCGGTTCGCAATAATGGCCCCAATTGGTGCCGTTGGGTGCGATCAGATCGCAGGACAAATGCCGGATCAGGCCGGTGAAGGGATCCTGGATGAAGTAGGAGAAATTGATCGACTGCGTGCCCATGGCGCTCGGATCAGTGGCTCCGGCGCGCCAGATATTGATCATCGTGTTCCACTCGACCACCTCGAATTCGACGTCGATGCCGATGGCGGCAAGGTTCTGCTGGATGAACTCGTTCATGGGAAGCGGCAGCATCTGGCCCGAGCCCGAGGGCGAGATCAACGCCTTTACCTTGAGACGCTTGTCGGGTCCGTAGCCGGCCTTCGCCAGATATTCCTTTGCTGCTTCGGGATCGTAAGTGACGTCAAATTCCGGCTTTCCGAACCATTGCGACGATGGCGGCATGAAGCCCTTCGCCTCGGTCATCAGACCGCCGAGGAGCTGCTTGAGACCGGCCCGGTCAACTGCAAGATTGGCCGCCTTTCGCACGTTGATGTCATTCCACGGCGAGCCCTCCAGCCGCGAAAAATGCCAGGTCCAATTGTGCGGCAACGTATTGGAGACGATCTTGAAGCCCTTGCTCTCGAGTGCGGGGACGATGTCCGGCGCCGGCGCCTCGATCCAGTCGACCTGTCCGGACAGCAGAGCGGCGGACCGGGCGTTCGGCTCGGGCAGCGGGATCAGTACCAGCTTGTCGAGCTTCGGGATGCGCGCCTTGTCCCAGTAGTCGGCAAACGGAACGAGTTCGGCGCGTTCGCGCGGAACGAAGGCTTCGAGCTTCCACGGGCCGGTGCCCGAAGGGCTTGCGGCCACCTTCTCCCAGCTCTTGTCCTGGGCCTCCCAGTTGGCGGGAGAGGACATCATGATCCATGCGATCTGGTAGGGCAGCGTGGCGTCGGGCTCTTTCGTCGTGATCTCGACCGTCAGAGGATCGACCACCCGGTAGCTGGCGATCGAGGGAATCCGGCTGGCGCCCTGGGCAGCCTGGCGGGAATCGTATTGTTCGCTCGTGTCGTCGAGCAGCTTGTCCAGGTTCCAGACGACGGCATCCGCCTGTCTCTTATACACATCT
>DRFF01000155.1 GCA_011050685.1 Aurantimonas coralicida | reverse complement strand
GTCGAGGGTCCAGGAAAACACCTTCATGCCGACCGTCGGCAACAGCCGGAAGCTCGGCTTGTAGCCGGCGATGCCGCAGAACGCGGCGGGGCGGATCACCGAGCCGCCGGTCTGCGAGCCGCAGGCGGCCGCCAGCATTCCCGCCGCGATGCCGGCCGCCGAGCCCGACGACGAGCCGCCGGGCGTGTGCGCCAGATCGTGCGGGTTGCGGGTCGTCGCCGGGTCCATCGAGGCGAATTCCGTCGTCGCGGTCTTGCCGAGGATTGCCGCGCCCCGCAGCCGGGCGGCGGCGACCAGCGTCGCGTCGGCCAGCGGTTGGTGGCCGGCGTAGATCGGCGAGCCGTGCTCGGTCGCCATGTCGAACGTGTCGAAGATGTCCTTGACGCCGAAGGGCACGCCGCGAAGCGGCCCGGTGGCGGCAGCCGCCGCGGCAATGCTGTCCTCCGACGCCCGGCGGACGAAGGCGCCGATCACCCCGTCCAGGCTGTCGATGCGCGCGTTCGCTTCCCGGATCGCGGCGTCCGGCGTGGTGCGTCCGGCCTCGATGTCGGCGGCGATGCGGGTGACGCTCAGCGGCGCCAGCTTCATGGGGACGGGCGAGGGAAGGGACATGGGCGGTCGATCCTGTTGCAGTGCCCGCCTGTTTAGAGGTCGGGTGGCCGGGCCCGCAAGCGCTTGTCACCCGACGGCGAGCCGAATCGGTTAGAGCATCGGACGATGATAGGGATGCGTTCTGCCAGCAGGATTTCGGGACAAGGTCGAGGGGATCGGTGCGGGTCGTAGCGGCGCTACGGCCAAGACGAGACCCGATGGAATTGCCCCGGAAGCCCCTGGCCCCTAGGGTTTCCGGTCGCCGGGCGCCCACTTTGTCGGCCGGCTCGACCGTAGCGCCGCTACGCCCGTCGCCGCCCTCCGCGTGGATCACCTCGGCGAGCCGGGAAACAGAACCGCGTCCATATTATCCTCCGATGCTCTAAGCTGCCCATTCGCGTCCGGTGCTCTAGTTGCGGACGAGTCGGCCGGTCATCCGGCCGCGAGCCCAGCGGAGAGACGCCTTGCAGAGTTTTCCAACGGCCAAGGACGCCGCCCTGACGCTGCGCCCCGACGTGCCGGTCTATTGCTTCCGCTTGGACGTTCTGACCGCCGACGCGCAGCGCTTCATGGCGGCGTTTCCGGGTGACACCGCCTATGCGGTCAAGACCAATGGCGAGCCAATGGTGCTCGAAACCCTCAGCAAGGCGGGGATCAAAATCTTCGACGTCGCCTCGCCGGGCGAGTTCGCCGCGGTCAAGGCCGCCCAGCCGAATGCCGAGATGCTCTACATGCACCCGGTCAAGGCGCAGTCGGATATTCGCCTGGCGCTGGAGACCTACAACATCCGCGTCATGTCGCTCGACCATGAGGACGAGGTCGCCAAGATCCTGCGCATCGTCCGCGCCCTCGATCTCGATCCGGGCAGCATCACCCTGTTCGTGCGGCTGCAGACCAAGGGCAGCGCGGCCTACGAATTGTCGAAGAAGTTCGGCGCGGCACCCGGCCATGCGGTCGAGCTTTTGCAGCGCTGCCACAAGATCGGCTTCAAGGTAGGCCTGTGCTTCCACGTCGGCTCGCAGATCGAGGACCCAGAGACCTACGAGCGGGCGCTGGCCTCGGCCGACTGGGTGCGCAACCGCGCCGACGTGCCGCTCGCCGGCCTCGACGTCGGCGGCGGCTTTCCGGCCGAATACGGCCACGACCCCCGCCGCAAGAAGCGTCAGATGCCGGGGCAGGACGAGATCATGGCGCGGCTGCGCGCCGATCTGGCCGAATGGGCCTTCGACGATCTGCCGCTGGTCGCCGAGCCGGGGCGGGTGATCGTCGCGAGAGCCTTTTCGCTGATCGTCCGGGTGCTTTTGCGCAAGGGCAAGCGGCTCTACATCAATGACGGCATCTGGGCGTCGCTGTCGGATTCATGGACCGGCAAGATCACTTTGCCGGCGCGCTTCATCCCCGATCCGGCGAGGACGCGCCGCAATGGCGATCCGAAGAACATCCAGGCCTTCAAGGTCTGCGGCGCGACCTGCGACAGCGTCGACATCCTGTCGCGGCCGTTCTGGCTGCCGGAGACGGTCGACACCGGCGACTGGATCGAGATCGGCCATATCGGCGCCTATTCGCTGTCGCTGCGAACCCGCTTCAACGGCTTTTATCCCGACAGTTTCGTCGAAGTGACGACGCCCTTCGACGCCGGCGCTGCGGCTGAGGGCTATGCCAGCCTGGAAACGATGGCCGATTGAGGGGGGCGTCCGGGCAAATCGGGCGCGGGCGGTTGGTTGCGATGAACGACCAACAGCTCCGACCGCCGGGTCCTCTTCAATTATTGATGGCGATGATCCGCCAGCGGGCGCTGCTGCAGGCGTTGTCGTCGCAGACCGCGGACAGCCACAATTCTCCGGCGCCGAACATGACGCCCTCGCTGTTCACGAACAGGTCGGCAAGGTTCTGGTCCGCGACGAGGGTCTGGGTATCCGGTGCGATCAGACTGTCGAAATTGTCGATCAAATCCTGTGCCTCGAGAACGTCGTAGACCTCGCCATTCGCCCGGACGGTCAGCGGATAGGAGCCGAGCTCCGCCACCGCCGCCGCGTCGCCGTCGGCCATCGCCTGCTGCAGCCGGTCGAACGCGGCGCTGAAGCCATCGGCGTCGCCGTGCAGGGCTTCGATCTGGCTGAGGACGTCCTCGGCCGATTGCGCCATGGCCGACGGCGCGGCGAGAAAACCGCATGTCAACAGCAGGATAGCGGACGCAAGTCGGACCATGGAGGAGCACCGTCGTTTGGGAAAGGTCAAAACGGGAAGGCAGCGTCCCATCGGGAACCCGGCCTTCCCGTCGGCATGCTTCAGGGCTTTATTGCGGCGTCCATTCCTCGGTGCCGAGCGCCTTGGCGCCGAGATAGGTCCACACGCCTTTCCACTTGTCGTCCTCCGAGAACATCAGAGCGACGCCGGTGTCGTCCTTCTCGGCATAGCCGATCGCCAGGACGTCGTCGTCGCCGATGGCGGTGCCGGAAACCTTGCTGCCGTTGCCCAGCGTGTAGGTCAGCGTGAACGCATCGCCGATCTTGGCGACCAGCACGCTGGCCTCGTACTGGGTGCCGTCCGGGTTGACGCCGCTGATATCATAGCTGCCGGACGGGTCGGCGAGGGCATGGCCGGCGATGCCGATGCCGGCCATGGCGACCAGGGCCGCGAAAAACGATGTTTTCATGAACTCTCTCCCTTTGCTCAATCGGTGAAATCGAACTGCGAGATCTCGCAGACATTGACGTTGCCCATGACGGCGCTGGACCCGTCCTCGAAGGTCGCCTTGAAGTCGAAGACGCAATCGCCGCTGCCGTCGTCGATATTCACGTCGACCGCTTCGCCGACCGCCAGCACGTCGACGCCGAGAATGTCCTCTTCCCAGTTGTTCGTGCCGGTGTTCGACGCGAAGAACTCGATCATCGCGGCGCTGCTGGCGTTGGTGACGGTAACTTCACGATTTTCGGCGGAGGCAGCGCTCCCCAGCGACACGATGAGAGCCGCGGCGAGGGGGAGGCGAGAGAGCGACGAAAGCGACATAAGGCAGTCCTTGCTGAAGGTGAAGGCGGGAAGTAGCCCGGTCGCAGGAAGGCATTGCCGTCGACGCGACAGTCGATTTTATCCAGTCGCCGAGAATCCGAATATATCCATCTGTCCAGACTTCTTGGCTGCCGGTCCGGCCGTAATACCGACCTGCGGCGATAGGGACCTATTCGATGGCGCTGAACGGGCTTGTCCGGCCAGGAGCGACGCGCGGTTCGATGCGGCGCATCGGGCAAGCGGTGCGACGCCGTCCGGCAAGCCCGTTCAGCCCACCGCAGGCCGCGCGCTCGCCGCGCCTGGCCTTCCTCGCGGGTCTCGCCCGATGCGCCGCATCGCGCGTCGTCCCGCTCCTCGCCACGCATCGGCGCCAAGGTGCGGGAAATGGCCGGTCGAATGGGTTCCTATCACCGCAGGTTGGTATAACGGCAAATTTGGCGACGGCGCTCGCAAACCGATGGCGACGCCTGCGATACCTGCTAGAATGGAGATGTCGTCGAAGCCCCATTTTCCCGGCGGCTCATCGTTGGATGTGTCCATCTATCGTAGAAATGAAAATGATCGCGGATCTTGTCTCGGAAGCGGCAGACGCTCTTCCTCCGCTCGACAGTATTGCCGAGAGTTTGGTTGATCGGTCCGCAATCTATCGGGCGCTGCTTGGCGATTTGTCCGACACCATCGTCGCCGGCCCGGAGTCGTTCGCTCAGGTGGAAACCCGACGACTGGGATCGCTCGCTCTATATGAGTGCCGGCTTCATGACATGAGCCACGAGCGGCACGGGTTGTCCTCCAACGCCAACGGATACGTGTTTCTTCAGTTGGCCGTTTCCGGGACCATGCGGGTCGAACTGCCGGACCGCCAGATCGAAATTCGCGATGGCGAAATTGCCCTGTTCGATGCCGGGCGGCCGCTGCGCATGTCGGCTGACCGCATCCATCTCATGACAGTCCGCCTGACGCCTGCGTTCATCGAAGCGGCGGCGCCCTGCGCGGGCGACCCGCATGGGACCGTGATCGAGGCGGCCCAGGCCAGCCTGCTCGCGGATGTCACGGTCGCGCTGATGCGACACGCCCATGCCATTCCCGTCGCTGCGGGGGCCGGGGCGGTCCGTGCCTTCGGCGAACTCCTGGCCATCGCACTGCAAGCTCCGGCGGCTGCATCGAATGGCGACGTGCCGGGCGGCAAGAAGCTCGCGAGGGCACGCGCGCTGGTGGAAGCCAAGCTGACGGCGAAACATCTCAGCCCGACCATGATTGCGGCGGAATCCGGCCTCAGCCGCTCGACGCTCTATGAATTGTTCAAGCCGCTTGGCGGCGTCTCACACTATGTTCAGGCGCGACGCGCCGACCGCTTGCGGATGCTGCTCAGCCAACCCGGGGAAGTGCGAAGCATCGCCGAACTCGCCTTCGAGGCGGGCTTTGCCTCGGACAGCCACGCCAGCCGGACCTTCCGCGACCTGTTCGGCGTGTCGCCGGGCCGCTTTCGCCGCGACCACTTCGCCGTTGCGGCACAAGCGGATCTGCGCGCCGCAACCGCGTCGATGACGGCTATTCGTCCGACCTGATGCCGAAATCGGCACGCCCGGCCCTGGACTTGCCCGAGGGTTAGGCCGGCAAGGTGGCGCTCCGCGCGATCCTCGTCCTATTGTCTCCGTCCGACCCCGATTGATGCAAGGATCGACCATGGCGATGCCCCGTGACTTTCCCGATCTGCCGCCGGTCTGGGCGCTAGGGGCGATCCTCGCCGAATGGCTCGCCGCCTGGTGGCTGCCGCTCTGGCGCTTCGCCTCGCCGGTGACGACGGCGATCGGCATCGCGCTTTTCGTCGGCGGTATCGCGATCATCCTGTGGTCGGCGCTGTGGTTCCGGCGCAAGAAGACGCCGATCGAGCCGCGCAATGTGCCGAAAGCGCTGATCGTCGAGGGACCGTACCGGCTCAATCGCAATCCGATCTACACCGGCATGACGCTGGCCGTCTTCGGCGCGGCGCTCTGGTTCGGGGCGCTGTCGGCGCTGATTGTCGCGGCGGTCTTCCCCTTCGTGATCACCCACCGCTTCATCAAGGGCGAGGAAACGGGGCTCCGCCAAACCTTCGGCGCCGAGGCGGAGGCTTATTTCCGCCGCGCCCGCCGCTGGTGAGCCTCAATTTCGCTTCGGCGTGATGTCCTTCATCGCCTCCGGGTCGATGTCGCCCTGCGCCGACAGGTCGCCCTCGCCGAAATGGTCGAGGATCATGTCGAGGTTGCGCCGGTGCGCCTTGAACACGACGTCGAAGACGTCGCCGACCAGCGGCACCGAACCGACGGCGAAGTCGACCCCCAGATTGCCGGCCATCTTGATGAGCTTGTGCGTCGGCAGGCCGAGCCGGCGCGCCTCGTTGATGATGTAGATGCCGATCAGCCCGCCGGCGGCGTCGCCGACGCCGGGGATCAGCCCCATGATCGAATCGCCGCCGAAGCGGATGCCGGTGCCGGGAATGCGGATAGCCGTGTCCATCAGCCGCGCGACGCGGGCGACCCGCTTCAGGCGGCGCCGGTGGTCGGCGAGATGCGTCGGGTCGGCGGTCGGCATGGAGGTCTCCTCAAGGATAAAAGCCGGGCGCGGCTCCGGAGGCGGGCATATGGGGCCCGCGGGGCGGCGTGAACAGATGGGCAGCGGTGCGGCGGGCCATTCATTCTCTCGCCCCCTGGCGGGCGGGGTTCTTCGCGGCGTGGCCGACGAGTCCGTGCGAGAGTGCTCGCACCCCAAAAATCCGGGCGTCGCCGCGGATTTTGGCGCAGCGCGACACAGGTCCGCCAAGGTTGCTCTATCATTTGGGCGGCCAGAGCATCGGACCAAAAAGTGGAATCCGGTTTTTGGATCGTTCCGATGCTCAATCAAAGTGTTAGAGCGTCCTTTGTGCGTCCGAATGGACGCACGGCGCTCTAAGCGATTCGCCGGGAATACGAGGAGACACGCGTGGAAGAAGCCGTCGTCGATGCCCATGGCACGGGATTGACCGAAATCGCCTTCGTCATCGTGGTGGCGGTCACCGTTGGCCTCGGGCTGATGCGGCTGAAGCAACCGCCGCTGGTCGGCTTCATCCTCGCAGGCGTACTGCTTGGGCCGTCGGGCCTCGAAATCATCTCCACCTCGAACGAAAACGTCACCATGCTCGCCGAGATGGGCGTCTTGATGCTGCTGTTCTTCATCGGCATGGAGCTGTCGCTGAAGGCCTTCGTCGCGTCGCTGAAACCGGCGGTGCAGATCGCCGGCGGCCAGCTTCTCGCCGCGATGGCGATTTCGTTCGGGCTGATGCTGATTTCCAAGGCGACGCTCGCCGAGGCCATCATTCTCGGTTTCATCATCGCGCTGTCGTCGACCGTGGTCGCCATGAAGGTGCTGGAGGATCTCGGCGAGCTGCGCGCCGAGCCGGGCCGCATCGCCGTCGCGGTGCTGATCGCCCAGGATATCGCCGTGGTGCCGATGCTGATCATCGCCTCATCGTTGGGTGGTGAGGAGGCGGTCGGCTGGGGCGTGCTGGTGGTCAAGATCGCCGTCGCCGTCGCGGTACTCGCCGCGCTGTTGTGGTTTCTCGGTCGCGGCCCGAAGCTGAAGCCGTCCTTCGCGTCGGCGGTGGAAAACAATGTCGAGATCCTGGCGCTCGGCTCGCTCGCCTTCTGCTTCGCCGCGGCGTCGCTGTCGGGTCTCCTCGGCCTGTCGCCCGCCTATGGCGCGTTCATCGCCGGGCTCGTCGTCGGCTCGTCGACCCTGCGCTCGCCGGTCATTCATGTGGTCGAGCCGATCCAGGCGATCCTGCTCGTGGTGTTCTTCCTGTCGATCGGGCTCTTGATCGATCTCGATTACATCATCGCGAACTGGACCCTGGTGCTGATCGCCTCGGTGTTCGTCATCATCGCCAAGAGCGTCGTCAACGTGATGCTGATCCGGATGGCCGGGTTGCCGCACAAGACGGCGGTCGAGGCTGGCCTGTCGATGGCGCAGATCGGCGAATTCTCTTTCGTGCTGGCGGCGGTCGCCTTCGCCTCGGGCGCGATCGGCGGCGACGTCTATCGCCTGGCGCTGGCCGTGACGGCGGTCTCGCTGCTGGTGTCGCCGGCCTGGATGATCGTCATGCGCCAGCTCGAGGGCGAGGCCCGCTTCGGCTATGCCGAGTTCCGGCACGCTTTGGCCGAGCTTTACGGTGACCGGGTTGAGCGGGTGGAGGATGTCGGCGTTTGGCTGAAAACCCGGGGCCGGGCGGTTCGGCGGGCGCTGCGGCGGCGCAAGGCGGCGCGCAACAGTCGGGGCCGGGCCCGGGTGAAGCCGCCAGCCGAGCAGGCGGCCCCCGGCGAGTGAGGCCTTTCCTTCGCGCCGCGATGGCGGCCACGGAGGAGAGCGGCGCTAGCCGCTTGCCGGATACCCCCAGCTTTGCTTACCTCCCGCGGTGACGGGGGAAGCCGATTCCATGGACGAGCGCGCGAGTGACACCGAGACGGCCGAGATCGACCGCTTTATCGCGAGATGGGCGGAGACCGGCGGGGCCGAAATGGCCAATGCCCAGAGCTTCATCAACGAGCTGTGCGATCTTTTGGGCGTGCCCCGTCCGGATGGCGCCCGCCCGAACGAGGCGTTCAACGACTACGTCTTTGAAAAGCGCGTCGACCATCGCATTCGCGGCCTGACCACCGCCCACCGCATCGACTGCTACAGGCGCGACAGCTTCATCCTCGAGGCCAAGCAATCCTCCACCGAGGCGCGCCGCGCCGCCGCCGATCCGGGACAGGCCGAGTTGTTGCCGGCACATGCCGCCCCGGTGCGCGGCGGCACCGCCCGGCGCGGCACCGCCGCCTGGGACAAGGCGATGCGCGCCGCCTACAACCAGGCGGTCTCCTATGTCGGCGACCTGCCGGCCGGCCATCGTCCGCCACCCTTCGTCCTTCTCGTCGATGTCGGCCACGTCATCGAGCTCTACGCCAATTTCGCCGGCCAGGGCCGCAACTATACCCAGTTCCCGGACCGCCGCTCCTTCCAGATCCCCTTGGCCGGTTTGCACGACCCGGACATCCGCGCGCGCCTGCGCGCCGTCTGGCTCGACCCGCATTCCCTCGATCCGGCGAAGAAATCGGCCGAGGTCACCCGCGACATCGCCGAGCGGTTGGCCCGCATCGCCCGCGGCCTGGAAACCGCGCACGACCCCCGCGACGTCGCCGAATTCCTGATGCGCTGCCTGTTCACCATGTTCGCCGAGGATGTCGGGCTTTTGCCGAAGGATTCCTTCGTCGCGCTTCTGGAGCGCATGAAGGAAACGCCGCAACATTTTGTCCCGGCGCTCGAATCGCTGTGGGCGGTGATGGACACCGGCGGCTACGCGCCGCATCTCAACGCCACCGTCAAGCGCTTCAACGGCGCGCTGTTCAAGCGCCGCGCCGCGCTGCCGCTCGACGGCGAGGCGATCCATGAAATGTGGGTTGCCGCCCGGCGCGACTGGAGCGAGGTCGAGCCGGCGATCTTCGGCACGCT
Organism: Aurantimonas coralicida; assembly: GCA_011050685.1. Classification (GTDB taxonomy): domain Bacteria; phylum Pseudomonadota; class Alphaproteobacteria; order Rhizobiales; family Rhizobiaceae; genus Aurantimonas; species Aurantimonas coralicida_A. The sequence continues at coordinate 2,155 of DRFF01000155.1, read as the reverse complement.
CTTGGAACGCGCGCTCGACAAGCGCGAGCGCTCCAAGCTCGGCGCCCATTATACGCCGCGCGCCTATGTCGAGCGGCTCGTGGTGCCGACCATCATCGAGCCGCTGCGCGAGGAGTGGCGCACCGTCCAGGCCGTCGCCGAGAGCGACCGCGAGGCCGGCCGCGACGAGCGGGCGCTGCGCCGCGTCAGCGATTTCCACCACCGGCTCTGCACCACCCGCATCCTCGATCCGGCCTGCGGAACCGGCAATTTCCTCTACGTCTCGCTGGAGCTGATGAAGCGGCTGGAAGGCGAGGTGCTGGACGTGATGGAAGCCCTCGGCCGCTCCGAGGGGCTGTCGATCGGCTCCGAGACCGTCGAGCCGAGCCAGTTCTACGGGCTGGAGATCAACCCGCGCGCCGCCGCCATCGCCGATCTGGTCCTGTGGATTGGCTATCTCAAATGGCAGCTTCGCACCGTCGATCCGCGCTATCTGCAGGAGCCGGTGCTGCACGCCTATGGCACCATCCGCCATCAGGACGCGATCCTTGCCCATGACGGCGAGGAGCTCTTGCGCGGCGCTGACGGCGCGCCGCTGTCGCGCTGGGACGGGGTGACCAGGAAGCGCCACCCGATCACCGGCGAGGACGTGCCCGACCCCGACGCCACCGTGCCGCTCTACACCTATCGCAACCCGCGCGCCGCCGAATGGCCGGCGGCCGAGTTCATCGTCGGCAACCCGCCCTTCATCGGCGGCAAGGACATGCGCGCCGAGCTCGGCGACGGCTATGCCGAGGCCTGCTGGAAGGCGCGGCCGCATCTGCCGGGCGGCGCCGATTTCGTCATGCATTTCTGGGACCGGGCCGCAAGCTATCTGCGCGAGGGGTTCAAGCCGCCGAGGGGGTCGAAGGCGCCGACGACATACCCCCACCGCTTCGGCTTCATCACGACGAACTCGATCACCCAGACCTTTTCGCGCCGGGTGATCGAGCGGCATCTGTCGGCCAAACAGCCGCTCAGCCTGGTCTTCGCCGTCGCCGACCATCCCTGGATGAAGGCGGCGGACAAGGCCGCCGTGCGCATCGCCATGACCGTCGCCGAAAAGGGCGAGCACGAGGGCGTGTTGGCGGAAGTGGTAGGCGAGGCGGGGCTGAACACCGACACGCCGCAGGTGACGCTCGCCGAACGCGAGGGGAAGATCACCGCGAAGCTGACGCTCGGGGCTGATTTGGCTTTAGCAAAACCGCTAATGGCAAACGACGCAATCTCAAGTCGCGGTGTCGTGTTGCACGGTTCCGGCTTCCTCGTTTCGCCGGCTCAAGCAGAGGCGCTCGGACGCAGCGCGAGGGCCGGATTGGCGGATCACATCGTCGAATACCGGAATGGACGTGACATCGCTCAACGTCCTCGTGAAATGATGGTGATCGATCTCTTCGGTCTCGCCATCGAAGATGTGCAGGATCGGTTTCCTCAAGTCTATCAACATGTAATGACCCACGTTAAACCAGAAAGAGATCATAACAGCCGCGATTATCGCCGCCTTAATTGGTGGCTGTTTGGGGAGAATATACCAACGGCTCGACAGGCTCTTTTCTCTGTTCCGCGCTACGTCACCACCGTCGAAACCTCTCGCCACCGCTTCTTCCAATTTCTCGACGCCAGCATTCGCCCCGACAACATGCTGGTGAACATCGGCGTCGAGACGTCCGAGACGCTGGCCGCCCTGTCGTCTCGTCTCCACGTTCACTGGGCGGTTGAAGCTGGCGGCTGGCTCGGAATCGGTAACGATCCGCGCTACTCGAAAACCCGTACCTTCGACCCTTTTCCCTTTCCCGCCTGTGTCGCCGAGGTGCCGCCCGCCTTGCGCGGGCCGGAGGAGGCCGGAGAAGCCGGGCGCCGCGCCCATCTCGCCGAACTCGGCGAACGGCTCGATGCCTTCCGCAAGCAGCGGCTGGCCGAGCACGATTTCCTGACCATGACCGGCCTCTACAACGTGCTGGAGCGCGTCCGCGCGCTGGAATGGGCCGGGCGTGCCGGGCAGGGCGCCCATTCCTCTCCCCTCGGGGGAGAGGGTGGTTCGCGAAGCGAACCGGGTGAGGGACAAGGCGCTGGTGGCAAGACCCCTCATCCGGCGCCTGCGGCGCCACCTTCTCCCCGGCGGGGAGAAGGACCGGGC
>DRFF01000154.1 GCA_011050685.1 Aurantimonas coralicida | reverse complement strand
TCGGCCGGTGCCGAAGATTGGCAAAGGACTTCGAGAAAACCATCGCTTCCGCCGAGGCATGGGTGTTCATCGCAAACATCCGCCTGCTCACCCGCAGGCTCGCAAGGCCTTGATATCACGCCATTCGTTTTGATTCAGACACTCAGAGATAGCCGCGCGCCTGCATACCTTCCTTACAGGCGTTCTGAATATATTCTACATCGACGTCACGAAGCACGTTCTTCCAATCACCGGCTATACCCTTGCGTAGAAACGATGATTTGTCTTCTTGTCCCGGCTTTCGCCCGGAGAGGCGTTCGAACGACGTCGCTCCGACACAGGTCTCTGAGATTTCCCGCGAAACAGTCACGCCAAGATGCGTCACCATTCGTTCGAATTGCCCAACCGGATCCGCCAGCATTTTCTCATAGCAAACATCCAATAGCCGCCCGGGATGCTTATTCGCGAACACTGCGGTTTTCGCGTGAGCGTCGATCCAGTGTTCGGTACTTACCTTCAGCGCCTTCAAATATCCTTCGGCGCCGATTGCGTAATCCGCGCCCGGACGCTGGCGCTCAGCGTGCCTTAAGAGGCTTACTGCTACGTCCCTCGGGTCTCTCATGACATTAATGAAAGCACAACCGCGATATAGTAAATCCAAATCATCTAGCCAATGAAAATATCTTGGGGTTTTGTCTCCAACAATTTCCGTCTGATCATTAGCACGGGCCATCATTAGCTTATCGATTAACAAACGCGCGCTGTCTATCGTATCTAGGGGCTTTAGATGACGGTAATAGCGTTTTCCGCTGTACACCTGTTCACTAACGACGATTTGAGTTTGATTAAAGCTGTCCACCGCCCCTAACATCGGTTTCGCAATCTGCTCGATGAAGTGCCCCTCGCCGGAGCATGTGATCTTAGGGTGCTCATCAAGTATTCGCTGAGCCCAGGTTGTACCGGATTTCGGAGAACCACAGATGAAAAAGCGCCGCATTTACGTCCTCGTATGCCCCATAGTTCCGCGATTGAAGCCAAAGCAAATGTTGGGGTCAAGACCGAGGCAGGGAGAGCGATGGCTGGAATTTGGGTGACGCGGGCTATCACGCGGCGCGTTGACCCGCGTTCGTGGTGAGCGCGACGGTGTGGGTGCATTTGACGCCAGACCATGGGCAATCGATTTTCACCCTTCTGCCGTCGCCAGATCCTCGCAGCGGCCATGATGCGCTTGAAAGGCATAAGTTGCGGTCGCTTGGGTGTCCCGCGTTTGCCATCGCCGTAGCCTATGTTTGGTAGCCTGGACTGGAATTGTTATGCCGTTGACAAGAATGTCAAACGTGGCTGCCGTTATCCTATCATACTTTTCAGCAGGGCTTTCTGGCGCGGCAGGCTGACTCCGAAGAGGTCATAGCGATCGATGGCGGTACGCCGTGCGGCCTTCCGCATGGCCCGGTAGCGCTCTGGCTTGCTGATCGCCTCGACCACGGTGGAGGCGATCGATTCGGGGTCGAAGAAGTCGACAAGAAGACCGTTCTGCTCGTGGCGGATGACCTCTTCGACAGGCGCGGTCTGGGAGCCGATCACGAGGCACCCGGTCGACATCGCCTCGATCATCGACCAGGACAGGACGAAAGGATATGTCAGATAGACGTGAGCATCCGAGACCTGCAACATCTTTCGGAAGACGTCGTATTCGATCCAGCCGACGAAATGCAGTCGCTTTTCATCGATGGTGACCTCTTTGAGGGCACGGGCGCGATAGGTCTCGCCATCCGGCGGTTTCTTGCCGTAGCTGGTGCTATCACCACCGACGATGACGATATGGGCCGTCGGATGGCGGGCGAGGATTCGTTCGGCGGCGCGCATGAAGACGTGGAAGCCGCGATAGGGCTCCAGATGGCGGGCGACGAATGTCACGAGGGGAACCGAGCCGTCGAAGGTGAGACCGTTCGCCAGGGTGACGCTGGGATCGTCCGCCGGGACGAGAGCGGCCGTATCGACACCGTCGTGAATCACTGCAATCTTCGAGGAGAAGACCGAGGGGAAGCGGCTTTGCTGCCACCAGGTCGGGGAAATGCCGTGGTCTGTCGATTCCAGACAGCTCAAAAGCAGCTGATTGCGGCTGCGCAATTGGAATTTCAGTTCCTCCGTGCTGGGATACTCCGGATCGAACCCGACGTCGGCGCCGTGGGCGCTGTAAAAGAACTCGAAATAGCTGAGCAGCGGGACATCGGGAAAGATATCCTTGACGAATTGAGTCTCGCCCCAGCCGCTATGCCCGATGATGATGTCGGGACGCACGCCCTGCTTCTGCATTTTCAGGAGCACCCGGGCGACCGCCTGGCCATGCAGAATGCCGTCCTCGATCGTCGTCAGATAGGGATGGATGTTGGGAGTCGTCGCGCGATGCGGCTGGTAGGTAAGGAGCTCGACCTTGGCCAATCGTTTTTGGGTGTTCTTGGTGATGAAGAAAATGCGGTTCTGTGTTGCCAGATCTCGGCACAGGTGACGAAACTGACCTGGGAAGTTTTGGTGGATGAAAACGAGCGTCTTGTTCTTGATCATGAGGTTAGTCTAGGCGTGCTTGCAAAGATTTGGCGATCGCGCGCGCCACTCCCTGTGAACTAGGGGGGCGCGTCGGACGCGAGCGGTTTGCCCGACGTCGCTTCAACATAAAGGGAGCCTCACTATTGCTCTCGAAACGCGCGATTCATCGAGTCGGTGATCGGGCTGATGAGATAGTCGAGCGCGGTGCGGTTGCTGGTGGGAATGATGATCTGGGCCGGCATGCCGGGATAGAGCCGCAGTTCCTGCACCGAGCGGGCGAGGGATTCCGGATCGACACGAATGTCGATGGTGTAAAAGGCAGCTCCGTCTTCCGTGGTCATGCGATCGGCTGACACCTCGATGATCTCGCCTGATACCGAGGGCGTCGTATGCTGATTATAGGCCGTCAGCTTGATCTCGGCTTCCATCCCCTTCGAGATTTCCGCGATATCGGTCGGCTGGATGTTCGCCTGAATGATCATCGGACTATTGTCCGGCACGATATCCAGAATGCGTTCACCGGGCCCGACGACACCGCCATCGGTGAACTGGGTCAAGCCGAACACGGTTCCCGACGCCGGCGCCTTGACATCCGTTAGATCCAATGTGGCTTTGGCCGATTGGAGACGGGGAAGAATATTGGCGAGATCGCCCTGGATGTCGCTGAGACCTTGACTGCCCTCGGTGAGGCGGTCCTCGTAGAGGCGGTTGATCTGCATCTGGGTTTCGCCCTTCGCCTGTTGGGCCTCGGCGATCTGGGCCTGCAGGCTGCCGATCTGACCGGTCAGGCCAGCGGCGGTGCGCTGCAATTCCAGAACCTTGGTCTTCGGCGCATAGCCGCGCGCGGCAAGCGACTTCGTGCCTTTCAGCTCCTCCGCGATCAGACCGTTCTGACTGGTTATCGCATCGATCTGAGCCTGATAGCCGGAAATGCGGGTGTCGAGCTGGGCCAGACGCTGCTGGAGAATTTCGGCCTGGGTGTCGAGGGCCTGGCGCCGCTTATCGAAAAGCGCGGTCTGGTCGGTCATCAGGCTGGTGATCGCCGGATCGGCCTTGCGCTCGATCAGGATCGGCGGATAGGAGACCTCGTCGACGCCGGCGCCCTCGGCCATGAAACGGGCCCGTCGGGCAATCAGGTTCATGTATTGGTTGTCGTAGACCGCGAAGGCAGAGCCGGCCTGGACGTCGTCCATCCGCACCAGCACGTCGCCCTTATCGACGGTCTGACCGTCCTTCACGAGCACCTGGGCGATGATCCCGCCATCGCGGGTCTTGACGACCTTCCGGCTATCCTCGACCTTGACGACACCCGCCGCGATGACTGCCGATCCGAGCGGCGCCAGAGCGGCCCAGATGCCAAGACCGACGATGAAGATCGCAACGATGATCGAACCGATCAAAATCGGCCGATTAATGTCGCGGTTGAAATCCTCACGGGTCTCAGCCGGCGCGGGTGCGGTCCCCGGCGCGACAACCATGGCGTTGTCATCACCGGGGTCTTCGGAGGGCTTTCGGAAAGCGACCACGGACATCAGGCTTCTTTCTTGCTTCGACCCGCGGCAGGATCATGCTGAACCGGATTCGCCGGGGACGACCCTGAGGCCGTTATGCGAGGGGGCTCGACCTGATCCTGCGGCTGTCCTTGCGGACCACCATTCGGCTGCTGCGCCGCGGCGATTTGCGAAGGGCCCGGCTTGCCCGCCGCGGTTTGGCCGGCTGCCGGCTGGGCGACGGGCGTCGGTGCCAGTTTCGCCAGCACCGCATCCCGTGGACCGAAATTCTCGACGACCCCGTCGCGCAGCAATAGGATCTTGTTAGCGAATTTGAGTGCTGACATGCGATGGGAGATGACCACCACAGTGGATCCCATCTTGCGTAATTCGACGATCGCCGAAAGCAGTGCGTTCTCACCATCGGAATCAAGGCTGGCATTCGGCTCATCAAGGACCACGAAGGACGGCCTGTCATAGAGCGCGCGCGCCAGGGCAACGCGCTGGCGCTGTCCGACGGAGAGCGTTGCGCCACCTTCGCCAAGCTCGGTATCGTAGCCGTCGGGCAGCCGTAGGATCAGATTGTGAATTCCGGCCATTTGAGCCGCGTCGAGAACCTTCTGGTCGTCGATATCGGTGACGAAGCGGCTGATATTCTCACGCACGGTACCGGAGAAGAGTTCGACATCCTGGGGTAGGTAGCCGATATGGCGACCGATATGACTGCGAGACCAGGAATGCATTTCCGCGCCGTCCAGACGGACCGCGCCGGAATTGGGACGCTGAACGCCTATCAGAAGACGTGCAAGAGACGACTTACCCGCCCCAGAGGGTCCAATCAGACCGAGACAATCGCCCGGCTCCAGGCTGAAATTGATGACCTTGAGAAGCGGCTTCTGGGTGCCGGGATAGGCGTAGACGACCTGTTCGACGCTAAGCCGCCCCGCCGGGCGCGGCAGCTCCATTCCCGCTTCCATCGCCGGAAACTCGTTGAGCAGGCCATTCAGTCGGCCGAAGGCCTGTCGCGTCTGGATGATTGCCTGCCACGACCCCACGGCCCGTTCGACCGGCGCCAGGGCTTTCGCCATCAGGATCATCGAACCGAACATCACACCCGGCCCGGTCAAGCCTCCGATCACCAGAAGGGCGCCACCCGCGAGAATGGCGACCTGGAGGAACATGCGCAGGAAGCGGATCGCCGCCGACACCGTCCCGCCCCGCTCCGACGCCTGTTCTTGCGAGCGCAGCATCGCCAGCCGGTCGCCATTCCAGCGCTGGGTTAGTCCTGGCAGCATGCCCATGGCATGGATGACTTCGGCATTGCGCAGGCCCGAATCCGTCGCCGCGTAAGACCGCTGTCCGGCAATATTGGCTTCCTTCAGCGCCGGACGGGTGACGTATTCGTTCACAACCGCCAGAGCGAGCAGCAAGAGCGCGCCGATCGTCGCGATCATGCCGAGCCGCCAATCGACTATCCAGATGACGGCCAGAAAGATCGGCGCCCATGGCGCGTCGAACACGGCGTTGGTCACACTACCGGCCAGCCCCTGGCGGAAGGTGTCGAGATCGCGCAGCGCGTGACTGCGCACTGGCCGTCCGGCCCGCAAACCCGCCGCCACGATAGCGTCGAGCAATCGGGGCGCCAGCTTGCGATCGAGCATGGTGCCGATCTTGATCAGGATGCGACCGCGGAGCTCTTCCAAAGCCCCCATCACGATGAAGGCGGCCGTCGCGGCAATCGTCAGGAAGATCAGCGTCGGCTCGGAGCCGGACACAACCACCCGCGAATAGATCTGCATCATGTAGAGAGGCATCGCCAGGAACAGAATGTTCGAGCCGAATGAGAAGAGTGCCGCGTAGGCCAGCGGTCGTACCGCCAGCTTCAGTGCATCCTGCATCTCCGGGGCGATTGTCTTTGCATGAACCATTTGCTGCCGATCTAACGCGTTTCGCCGATCGTTGATAACCTGACGCGGCAAGCGATGCGAGGGGAGAGCGCGGGCTTAACGCGCATCGCCGGGGCTATTTTAAGGCAGCCGCCAAAGCGCTGGGTCGCTTTATGTATGAATTCAATTGGTTAGACAAGTTTCTGTTGCCTGCGCGCCACATATTTGTGCTCACATGAGTGCTTTCCGGCTTTCTTCTTTCAAACCTCGCGCATCCTTAGCTTTCTGAATTGCCTTACCCCTGGACGTCTGTTACCTCCGGGAAGTTCTGTGACTCCTGGGCTAGGGTATGTCTCCTGACATATGTTGGTCGGCACGAGAGGGGCCTATCTCGGCCTCACCGGGAATTGCGGGACTTGATCAACAAGCTTTCGATGGAGATCTCCTGTGACAACCTATAATTTCAATACCATCACACCGGCTGAGGCCGCGAATTTCAACCCCGCAAACGATACGCTTCAGTTCACCGACGTTCCGGCCGCGGCTGTCGGCGTCGTCTTCGGCGCGTCGTCAACCAGCCTGACGGTCGGCTCGCGCACGGTCGTGCTCGGCACCGCCGCGCTCACCACCGCGGATTTCTTCTTCAACGACGGATCGCAGATCGTTCTCGGTACGGCGGGCGTTGATACGCTTGCGGCGGCCACGAGCGGTAGCGCCGCCTATGGTCGCGCCGGCGACGACACCCTCACCTCCAATGCCTCGGGCGGCGTTCTGCTGCACGGGAACGAGGGCAACGACACAATCACTGGTGGTGCCTTCAACGACCAGATTTTCGGCGGCATGGGTGCCGATCTTGTCGTTGGCAGCGCCGGTAATGATCTTGTCCAGGGCAACAAGGGCATGGATACGCTCAATGGCGGCACCGGCAACGACACCATCTATGGCGGCCAGGAAAACGACGTCGTCAATGGTGACGGCGGCAACGACGTTCTCTTTGGTGACAAGGGCGACGACACGGTCAATGGCGGTGACGGCGACGACGTCATCTATGGTGGTGACGGAGCCGACAGGCTGAATGGTGGGGCTGGCAACGATCTGATCATCGGTAACGACGGCAACGACATCATCGATGGCGGTACCGGCAACGACACCGTTTTTGGTGGCAAGGGTGACGACACCATCACCGATACTGGCGGCGGCGACAATTACCTCTCCGGCGATCTTGGCAATGACACCATCACCGGCGGTACCGGCAACGACAGCATCTATGGCGGTGACGGCGCGGATGCCTTGGTTGGCGGTGACGGCAACGATCTGATCATCGGCAATATCGGCATCGACAACATCGATGGCGGTAACGGCAACGACACGGTCTATGCCGGCCAAGGCGACGATATCGTCGTGGGCGGTGCCGGCGACGACACCCTCTCGGGTGATCTGGGCTTCGACATCCTGACCGGCGGCACAGGCAAGGATCTCTTTGTCTTCTCGGCGGACGGATCCCCAGTCGCCAGCCAGGGTGACGTGGTTCTTGACTTCGCCTCGGTCGACGACTCCGTCACCTTCGGCGGCCCCGCGGGCAACGGCTTGAACTACAGCGAGTTTTCGGTGGCCCCCGGCACCTCCTACGCCGATGCGACAGCCTCGGCGAACAGCGTGCTCGCTGGCAGTGCCGACTATGTCTTGATCACGGGCGTCACTGCCGACTACGATGGGAACCCCGGCACGTTAGACAACACGAGTGGTGCGTTTCTGTTCGCTGACATCGACGGCGACGGTACGGCCGATTCCGTCATCCGTCTCAACGGCATCGACGCGACCGGGTTCGACGCGGCCGACATCGTCTAGGACTTACACTCAGCATGCGAAAGGCCGCCTTCGGGCGGCCTTTTTGCGTTCTGTCCTTCGCCATGACAGCAATGGCTCTTCGGTAGCCAGGCGAACGACGTTCTGTTCCGCGGCGGGGTCGAATTGCCTGCCGGAATGGTCTAAGGGTTCGCCCGATCAGCACCGACACGAGCGCGTAATTTTCCGATGGTGACAGCCAATCTTTTCATCGTGGGCGTCCAGAAGGGCGGCACGACCACGCTCTACGAACAGATGCGGCGGCATCCCGACATCGCCTTCGGCGACGAGAAGGAGCTCCACATCCTCGATGACGAGGAGCTGTTCACCCGGCATGACGTCGATCTGGCCGCGGCTTATTCCCGGCGGTTCGCGGCGGAGACCCAGACTGACGCGCCACCCCGCTATTTCTGTGACGGCACGCCGATCTACAGCTACTGGCCCAACTCCCTGGAGCGGCTGAAAGCCTACAACCCGGATGCCAAGCTGATCTTCCTGCTCCGCGATCCGGTGGAGCGCGCCTTTTCGCACTGGCGTATGGAATACGCCCGCGGACTGGAGTCGCTGTCGTTTCCCGAAGCGATCCGCGAGGGCCGCCTGCGGGTCTATTCGGACCCGACCGCGCCCGGTCATCACCGCGTCTACAGCTATGTCGAGCGCGGCTTTTATGGCCGCCAATTCCGCCGCATTCTCGATCTGTTTCCCCGGGAACAGGTGCTGGTGCTGGACAATCGCGAGCTTCGCCAGGATCAGGCTGGCACGCTCGGCAAGATCTGGTCTTTCCTGGAGCTGCCCGCGCCCGAGGCGGCGCCGGCGCAAATCGAGGCCAATGCCGCGCCCAGCTTCAACTACGGTTATCAGCCCGACCCGCGCGATGGCCGCCATCTCTACAGCCTTTATGCCGCCGATATCGCCGAATTCTCCGAACTGAGTGGTCTCGACGTTTCGCATTGGGGAACCGATCGCCGCTTCGGCGCGCCAAAGCTGGCGCGGCTGACGAACCCGCGCCAGCGCGAGGACGGCGGCATCGGCGTGCTCGTCCTCGGCATGCATCGCAGCGGCACCTCGGCCGTGACGGGCGTCCTGGCTGAACTGGGTGTTCCTGCCGCGGGCGAACTGTATGAGGCACAGCCCTACAACAAGAAGGGTATTTTCGAGAACAAGACGGTTCACGCGTTCCACGACCGGGTGCTGAAGCATTTCGGGTCGCGCTGGGATGACCCGATGCCGGTGGACCTTGCCTGGGTGGACAGCCCCGCCGGCGCGGGCTTCGTTTCTGAACTGGCGGCGATCATCGACAGCGAGCTGCTGGCCGAAAGCACGATCTTCGCGGTCAAGGATCCGCGCATGTGCCGGCTGATCCCGCTGTGGCGAAAGGCGCTGGCGAAATCGGGTATCGATCCGCGCGTCATCATCCCGCTGCGCCATCCCCTCGAGGTCGCGGGATCCTTGCGGTCACGCGACGCGTTTCCCCGCGCCAAGAGCTTTCTGCTTTGGCTGGAGCATATCCTCGCTGTCGAGCGCGAAACCCGAGGCCTGGCCCGCAGCTTCGTCTCCTATGACGCCCTCATGCGCGATTGGCGGAGCGTCATGGGGAAGACCGCGAACGATCTTTCCCTTGCCTACCCCAAAGAGCTCGCCCGCGCCGAACGCGGGATCGATGCGTTCCTGACACCTGACCTGCGCAACCATACCCATCATGGTGAGATCGGCGCCGCGACGCGCCTCGACGCGCTGGTGACCAGCGCGTGGGATACGGTCCAGTCGTTAATTGTCGACGAGGCCGATGCCGAGGCCCGCGATCGGCTCGATGCGCTGGCCAGGTCGCTGGGCGACGCAGCCGGATTATATGGACCCTATCTTGCCTGGGAATTCGATACCCTCAACCGCGCCAGCGCCGATCTTGCGGAAGCGGAAGCGCGGATCGCGAAGCTGACGGGTGACGTCGATTATCTCTATAAAGAGCGCGACACACTTACGGTCGAACGCGATCGCGTACAGAGGGCGATCGACGCGATCCGTGCTCAATCGGAGCAGCGCGTTCTCGACGCGGAGCAGCGCGTTCTCGACGCGCAGAATGAACGCGATCATGACACGCGCGAAGTGCGGGAACGATCCGAGGCCGCGCTTGGCAACATGCGATACGAACTCGATCGCCTGTCGCGCGAGGCGGCAGTGGCCGCCCAGCGTTGTCTCGACAGCGAGGCGCATTTGGCCGCGATGGAGGCGAGCGGGACCTGGCGGGCCACGCGTCCAGTCCGGAATTTCCTGGATGCCCACCCGGGCTTTCGCCGGTGGTCGCGTCGATCGGCCAAGCTGGTCTGGTGGGCGGTCACGCTGCAACTTCCCAGCCGTCTCCGGCAGCGGCGAGCGCTTCTCTCACAAGACACCGGTGGGCAGCGCGCGCTGACGACCTTGTCGGGGTCGCCCCGACGGCCGCTGCCGCGTGAACGTTTCCCGGAGATGCTTGAGTTACGGGCGTTCGAGCCGACCGCTCGCATTGCGGCTGTGGTGCATCTTTACTACGTCGAGATGTGGCCTGAGCTTCGCGAAGCATTACGAGCGATACCCGAGAAGATTGATGTCATTCTCACCGTCGCCTCTGATCTCACAGAGGCGGAGCGCCGAATGATCTTCGCTGATTTTCCGGACGCCCAGATCGTGCGTTTTGAAAATCGCGGCCGTGACATTCTCCCGCTCATGGCTCTCGCCGATGCCGGCATCCTTGCCCGCTACGAGTTGATCTGCAAAATCCACGCCAAGAAAAGCCTGCACATGTCGGACGGGGAAACATGGCGCCGGCAGCTACTGAGCGGCATCCTCGGCAGCCGCGCTTTGGTCGAGCGTATTCTGTCAGCATTCGGCCGTGATATCGATCTCGGCATCGTTGTCGCCAATGGTCAGATATTTGGCAGCCGGCGTGAGCATTGGGTCGACAATGAAGAGCGGGTTCTGTCGATCGGTAGCCGGCTCGGACTGGAGACAATTCCGGCCGACGCGATCTTCCCCGGCGGATCGATGTACTGGATCAGGCCTTTCATCTTCGACACGCTGAATGGCCTGAAGCTCGCTCCGGATGATTTTGAAGAGGAGCCATTGGCGCGTGATGGCACAACGGCTCACGCTCTCGAACGGCTGATCGGCCTGGTGACGACCGAGGCGGGAATGACCATCGCCGAAAGTGGCCGTCTCGACGAAAGCCGGGCCGCGCCAGCCCAGACCGAGCCATCAAACCGGGTCGTCGCCTACTATTTGCCGCAATACCATCCGACGCCGGAAAACGATCGGTGGTGGGGCAAGGGCTTTACGGAGTGGACGAACGTCAGCCGCGCGCTTCCCATGTTCAAGGACCATCGCCAGCCGCGGCTGCCGTCCGATCTGGGTTTCTATGATCTCAGGCTCGCCGAGGCCCGGCAGGCACAAGCCGATCTCGCGTCGCGCTACGGTCTTCATGGATTCTGCTACTATTATTACTGGTTCGACGGGGAGGGAGTGCTCCGTCTGCCGCTCGACGAAATGCTGAAAAGTGGCAAGCCGGAACTGCCCTTTATGCTCTGCTGGGCGAATGAGCCGTGGAGCCGCAATTGGGATGGCGGCAACCGGGAACTCCTCATGCCACAAAACTACGAGCCGGGCTGGGCGAAGCGCTTCGCGCGCGATATCGCGCCGCTTATGCAGGACGAGCGCTACATCCGCGTCGACGGCCGCCCCATGCTCATGATCTATCGCGTCATGCATATTCCGGACCGCCGGGCGGCGATCGGCGAACTGCGGACTGAACTGCGCCACTTGGGCATCGGTGAGATTCACATCAGTGCTGGTTGGGTCGGCTTTGTCGGAGATGAGGAACCACCGACGAATGCCGCTCTCGCCGGGATCGATTCCTGGTCGGAGTTCCCGCCACACCGCCTCCCCGCGGCTGAAATTTCCGGAGAGGTGCGGGATCTGGAGCCGGCGTTTGCGGGCAAGGTCTACAGCTATCGTTCGGCGGTCGAATATGCCTTGTCGGAGATGCGTCAGGGCATCGGCCGCGACCGTCATCGCGCGGTGATGATGGGCTGGGACAACACAGCGCGCCGACTCCTCAACGCCCACGCTTTTCATGGCGCGACACCCGCACTGTTCCGACGGTGGCTGCGGGCGATCGTCCTGGAGCAGGCGGCGATCCGCGACAGCGGCGATCGCCTTATTTTTGTCAACGCTTGGAACGAGTGGGCAGAGGGCACCTATCTGGAGCCCGACCGAGATTTTGGCCACGGATGGTTGTCAGCCGTTGCCTCGGCGAATGGCTGGGCGGTTCACGCGGTGCGATAGCGGCAGCGATGGTTTGGTGGCGTCGCCGGGTGGATCATCCATCCGGCCCCACCCTCACAGATCGAGCGACGGATTTTCGCGCGGCGGGCGGAAATATTGTCCGCGTCTCCGCGTTTCGGTCCGGCCTGTTTTGAGCAACCGCCTCTCGCATCGGCGTCGGTCCGGTAGCCAACCCACCGATCGAAACCGCGGATCTATTCTAGTCTAACGAGCGGAGCCACTTCTCTCTATATCTTGAAACAAACCAGCACTTCGTTGAGTGGCCCGCTGATTCCGCGTCCGGGATCCTCGACATGGTACAATAAGGTGTTGAAGGGTGCTGATGTGTCGATCCGATTGGCCAGGTCGTACCCCCACCAGAATGTCACAAGCGAACCTGATCCATCCACGGGATTGCCATGATATTCCGGAGGATGGTGCTGCTCTACGGTTCCGTCCGGATGAAGTGAGGCGCAACGGATGGAAGGTTTCGTCTTGCGCACCAGCGGCGTTGTGGCGATATGGGCGCCGCCTTTGCGCAATGTCCTGGCGATTTCTCTGCAGGCTGCATCGGGATCGAAGATATGTTCGAGCACGTCCTGCGTGATGACGAGATCGAACTGCTCGTCGCCAAAAGTCTGTCGCTCCAGGTTTTCACATCGCCACCCGTCCGTTGGATGGAGATATCCTTCCGGGACGGTCGGATGGAATTGCGTCGATAGATATTGCGGGCATTCTGCCTGGAGTTTAGGGCTGACGCCCCGCTCCGCGGGGCTGCTTTCATGGATAATCAGCGTCCGCCAGTGCGGATAGAAAAGCTCGATGGCATGCATGAGCGCGCGCTCGCGCGGTATAGATCCGCAACGACCACACAGGTAAGTGTCTCTGAGATTCGCGCCCCACGCATTGAACCGCGTATCCCGCTCGCAAATCGGACAGTAGCCATCATTAACTGACAGCGGGCGAGCCAGATCACCGATTTCGTTGTCGTCAGACGTCCCCATACCTTCTCCCAGGGTGAATCATCGCATCAGGTCGCGACAGCGAGCTATTACATGATCCCTCGTAAACATGGCGCGCGCTCAGATAACCTGCTTTTAGTTCGCGGAACAGGTCTCATCGGATTCATCAACGACCGCCCCCCTACACCATCCCGTGGGGCACGACCCGTCAGGGCGATCCGACGGGTTGGATCCGCCATTTGATCGTGTCAACGGTCGCTACCGGGTGGCCAGCGATTCCGCGGTAAGGTATAGCGCCCGAAACGCTAGGCTTGTGGAGCACCGTCGAATGAAGGGAATCATACTGGCAGGTGGTAGTGGCACGCGCCTGCATCCGATGACGCTCACCGCGTCGAAGCAGCTGCTACCCATCTATGACAAGCCGATGATCTACTATCCGCTTTCGACATTGATGTTATCGGGTATCCGCGACATTTTGATCATCTCGACCCCCCATGATCTGCCACGGTTTGAAAGCCTTCTCGGTAGCGGCGAGCGTTGGGGGGTTCGTTTCACCTATGCAGAGCAGCCAAAGCCGGAAGGACTCGCCCAGGCGTATATCATCGGCGAGGAGTTCCTTGGCGGCGACCCCTCTGTGCTCGTTCTCGGCGACAACCTGTTTTACGGTCACGGTCTACCGGAACTCCTCGCCCGCGCGGCTGACCGCCCCAGCGGCGCGACCGTTTTCGCCTACCACGTCAATGACCCGGAGCGTTACGGCGTGGTGTCGTTCGACGATCAGGGTCGCGCCACAGCGATTGAGGAAAAGCCTGCAAAGCCTACGTCGACATGGGCAGTGACCGGCTTGTATTTCTATGATGGCCGGGCCTCCGAGATCGCGCGCTCGCTCAGCCCTTCGCCACGCGGAGAGCTGGAGATAACCGATCTCAATCGCGTATATCTCGAGGCTGGCGACCTGCATGTCGAGAGCATGGGACGAGGTTTCGCATGGCTCGACACGGGCACGCCAGACTCTCTTCTGGAAGCGGCGGAATTTGTTCGAACGCTTGAGCACCGACAGGGCTTCAAGATTTGCTGCCCCGAAGAAATTGCCTTCAATCGTGGCTTGATCGATGCGGACCAGATGATGGCGCTAGGACGGGAACTCGGTAAAAGCCAATACGGGCTTTATCTGCAGCGACTGGCCGAAGGTCGTCTCTGATCCGCCAGGAATCGCCGGCTTTTGGCCTTGTCCGAGATTTTCGGCTGGAGTATCAGGTCCCCACCCCGTGACGACAATGGATCCGACGATCCGACACCAAGCAAGCGTCGCGTCTCCAACGAATGAATGCAGAGCCATGAGCTTCTCGCAAAGCATCACAACCGGGTCGCCGGCAGGGTTGCGTCGATCTGCCCTTGCCCGCCGCCGTCGCGCCGCCGCTCTTGCCGACATAAGAGCCGGGCTGGCCATGAGTGAACTCTGGCTTTTCCTCGGCTGGCGAGACCTCAAGAAACACTACAGCCGCTCCATGCTTGGGCCCTTATGGCTTACGCTTTCCATGGGAATCATGGTGGCGGGGCTGGGGGTTCTTTATTCCCAGATCCTCGGAATGCCGCTCGACGAGTATTTGCCGTTCCTGGCGCTCGGCTTTATCATGTGGGGGCTAATCGGCGGTTCCATCAACGGTGCTTGCAATATCTTTTCAGGAGCTGCGGCATCAATCCGCCAAGTTCAGATGCCATATAGTGTCTATCTCTATCAATTTATGTGGACGCAGCTGATTACATTTGGGCATAATTTTTTGATATATTTGGTTATTGTATTGATTTTTGGATTATGGCCAGGAATGTCGGTTCTACTTCTGATTCCGGCGCTCTTTCTGATTACCTTGAGTGGCTTGTTCTGCGGGATGATTCTAGGGCCACTTTGCGCGCGCTTCCGTGATATTCCCCTGATCGTCGGAAGCATCATGCAGGTCGTCTTC
The DNA here is from genome assembly GCA_011050685.1 of Aurantimonas coralicida. Lineage (GTDB taxonomy): Bacteria > Pseudomonadota > Alphaproteobacteria > Rhizobiales > Rhizobiaceae > Aurantimonas > Aurantimonas coralicida_A. The sequence goes on along the minus strand of DRFF01000154.1, from coordinate 1,481 downwards.
TTCTTGACGCCGATTATTTGGAACGCCGAACAGCTTCCCGAACGGGCGTATTTCGTACAGGCCAATCCATTCTACCACTTCATCGAAATTGCGCGTGATCCGCTGCTCGGCGGCACCGGTACCCTTTTCAATTGGGGTGCCAGCCTCGCAATGACTGTGGTTTTGGGAATCGTCGCCTTTTGGTTCTTCTCGCGTTATCGCGCCCGCATAGCGTACTGGGCCTGATACCCGACATGGCATCAATTCGGCTCGACAATGTTACTGTGGATATCCCGATCTACAATGCGAGCAACCGCTCCTTGAAGAACAGCGTCATTTCTGCCGCGACCGGCGGGCAAATTCGCCCCCGTCATGGCGGTCAGGTGATTGTCCGCGCCATTGACGGCCTATTGCTCGACCTTGAGCATGGGACCAAGATCGGGCTGATTGGGCACAATGGCGCGGGTAAGTCGACGCTCCTCAGGGTCATGGCCGGCATCTACGAGCCCACCGGAGGTGAGGTCCGGGTTGACGGCGGCGTAGCCTCCATTTTCGATATCGGTTTTGGTTTCGATGCTGACGCCACGGGTTGGGATAACATTATCCTGCGCGGCATGTTGCTCGGCTATTCGCGCCGGGAGATCGAAAGCCGGGCCCAGGAGATCGGCGTGGCTTCGGGGCTGGGCGACTTTCTGAACATGCCGCTTCGGGCCTATTCCTCGGGCATGTCCACCCGGCTGTCATTTGCGGTTTCCACCTCCTTCAGACCGGAAATACTTCTCATTGATGAGGGCATCGGCGCGGGTGATGCCGCTTTTCTTGCCCAGGCCAAGGCGCGCTTGGAGAGTTTCATCGGCGAGGCGGGCCTGCTTGTGATGGCCTCGCATTCCGATGAATTGCTCAGGCAGTGGTGTGACGAGGGACTCTGGATGGAGCATGGCAAGATGCGAATGCGGGGGCCGATCGACGACGTTCTTGCAGCCTATCATGCCTCGGTGGCGGCCAGCTCCTAGGTCGAGGGCTGTCACTCTTAGGAGCGCCGCTGACCCCGGTGGCTCGGCTTTTCTGTATCAGGCTCTAGTGGCTCTTTGCTTTATGCACTTCTTTTGTCGGCCCAAGGCATAGCGTTAGCCCTCCGAGGTTGGGTGCCGGCATCAGGCACGGCTCGCTGAGAGCCGTCTCAAAAGCGTGAAGGACAATTGGGCCTCATTGCAATTTTCTCGAACGAGTTCGCGCCCGAGAAACCAGCCACTGACTCGAAACGCGATCCCCGACGTGAATAGCCTCAGGTCCAGGGATCGCGAAAGAGCTGATCAGACGAGATAACTGGCGCTGAAGTCGCTTTCTGGGACGCCTTGCAGCACGATCGTCCCGCCTCCGCTGAGGGTCAGGGTCACGGAACCGGCGGTCTCGGCGGAGGTGTAGGTCTGGCCCTGAAGATCAAGCCGATCACCGGTGGCGAAGTCGAAATCGGTAACCACATCGTTGCCCTGGCCGAGGCG
>DRFF01000153.1 GCA_011050685.1 Aurantimonas coralicida | reverse complement strand
TCGCATGGATCAGCAGAAACCGCCGCCTCTGGAAGGACCCCGAGGCGACCATCGCATCGTCAACTGCCTTCCTTTACGCCGCATCCGTCATGATCCTCGTTCGACGTCTTGCACGGGCATCATGACTTTCCGGACGGACTCTAAGCAAATTCTGCTAGGCCGGGGCTTGCTGTAAATTATGCCGGAATCGCCGTCGATGGATCGGGAATGACCACGATGGGTGTGCCGTCCGGGACGCGGCCGTAGAGGTCGACGACGTCCTGGTTCAGGAGCCGGATGCAGCCCGAGGAAACGGCTCTTCCGATCGACCATGCCTCGTTGGTCCCGTGAACACGGTAGAGGGTATCCCGTCCGTCCTGGAAGATGTAGAGTGCCCGGGCTCCTAGGGGATTGTCGAGACCGGGCGGCATTCCCCCATTGACGGCGCTGTAAGGCGCCAACTCGGGCTGCCGCTCGATCATCTCGGCGGGCGGAGTCCAGGTCGGCCATTTGCGCTTGTAGGCAATGACCGCACGCCCCGCCCAGGAAAAGCCGTCGCGGCCGACGCCGATCCCATATCGCATGGCCTTCCCGCCTTCCCTCACCAGGTAGAGATACTTGGCGGGCGTGTCGACGATGAGTGTTCCGGCTCGCTCCTGCGTCGGGTAATCGACGACCTGCCGCCAGAGGCGCGGCTCTAGCTTCTTTATGTTCACGGGCGGGACCGGAAAACGCTCGTTCGGCATAGCACGGTACATCGCGGGGCGAATTGGCTTCGGCTCCGGTTCCGGAACGATGATGGGCGCCGGCTCTTGCGTTGCAACGCACCCCGAAAGGGCGAGGGTTGCCACACCCATCAGGAAGGCGCGGCGATGGACATTGCCGGCGAAGGCGCAGGGGCTGCGGTGAGGTGAATAAGCAGGCAGCGGACGAATGTCCGTTGCACGCTGCCGCTTTCCAAAATTAATCATGGGATTTCCTCGAAACGGAATTCGCCACGAAGCACGAGAGGGTCATCGGACCTCGATCTTGCATTCGTCGCTCGTTAAGGGGGGCGCACCGGGAAACGGTGCTTCGGATGGACTGCTTCTGCTGGCGAGGGCTCGGCGCTCGGCTTTGGCGCCTTCAACTCTGGAGGCGCCACGGGAGCACTCGCCTCGATCTTCCCAAGGAGCGATCCGGCGGCCGATCGATACGGCCGGAGGTTTGTCCGGGTCCATGGCTTGTCGCGGTAGGACGAGGAGACGAAATTGGTCGGAGAATGCTGCTAACGACAGGCGGGGGAGCTTGAACGACGGCCGGTTTGCAATGTGGGTTATCGGCTGGAAAGGCGTCGCCGGGATTGGACGGTGACGGTATTCTTCCATCGGCAGCATCGCCTGGCGTGACGACGAGCGCCACGGCGCATGGCTTCAGCAAAAGTAGATTGTTGCAGGAACTGGGTACGATCTGGGCGTGGGTCATCGACGCGAGCAGGAGATTGGCCAGCAGTATGAGCTGAATAAAGGATTTCATCGTTGAGTTCTTAGCAGCGGGGTTGTTGCCCTTCGCTTAAGGCTTCGACGAGGTTTGTCGACCTCGCTTGACAAAAGCGCAGGGGCGTCGCTGTGAAAGGTCCGGAGGCGCAGCGTCATTCAGTCTACTGCATGCCATGATGGTGATCTTTGAGCGCCGCCACGTCGGACTCGATTTTCGCAGCAACTTTATCCGACGTTCCATCCGCATAGACGATTTCCAGATCGACCTGTTCGCCCACGCGAGGCCTCGTTTTACCAGGATCGACCGACAGAAATACTCCTCCGGGCCGCATCAACAGTTCAGAATGGGCGGGAATCGACAGGTTCTTCTGCACAACTCCCTTTGTCTCGGTCTCCGTCCTGACCGTCTGAATGAACCTGACCTTCTCGAAAGCGCTACTGCGCACGTCCGTGATGCTCGTGCTTTGGCCTGTCCCGTTCCAGATCACCAAGTAACCCTCCAGCGATGGATCGTCGGGGTTGGCGGAGACCAGGATGTCCGCTTGTTCGACGACAATCTCGTCCGGAAGCTGCGCTTCCTTCGCAGCGGCGGCCAATCCGACACCGCTATTGACGAAAAGGGCGGCAGCGGTTGCCAACAACGATAAATTCCGGGGAAGCATGAGCGGATATCTCACGGTAATTTCAGCGATGTTATAGGCGACATGTCTGTCGAGCTATCGGCGGACGTGGTGCGCTTTCAGTAAAGGTGCTCACGACGCCCTGCAGTGCGATCCTGAACAACTTCGGCATTCTCGCCTTCACCTTTCAATTCTGTGTGCACTTGGAGTTGCTGCGTTGGCTTTTTAGTTGGCGGAGCATAACGGGTTCGCCTAACACCTGACTGGCCATCACGTCCCTGATCCGTCGTCTAAAGCCGTTGGATTGTGGTTCGCCTGTGATGCGCCCTAAATTGCCAGGAGGCGCTCGATCTTCTGCCGCTGGACATCGGTTGTTTCGTGGGCATCCAAGGTACCGAAAAAACTGCCTTCCCGGTCGAACAGGTAGACGCCGGCGGAATGGTCGATGGTGTAGTCGCCGTTCTCCAGCGGCACGATTGCCCGGTAAGCTTTAAAGGCCGAGAAAGCCTTCTCGACCTCTCCCTCCGTTCCGGTCAGGGCGACAATGCGAGGATCGAAGGATTGTAGGTACGCGTTCAGCCGCTCCGGCGTGTCGCGCTTCGGATCCCCGGTAATCAGCAATACCTGGAGATCGTCAGCCTGCGGCCCGAGGTCATCAAGCAGCACAGAGAGTTTGCCCAGAGTTGTAGGGCAGATGTCCGGGCAGTTGGAGAAGCCGAAGAACAGGGCTACGGGCTTGCCTCGGAAATCGGACCAGGTCCTCGGCTGCCCCTCATGATCGACTAGGGAGAACTCGCCGCCAATTTCAGCGACGCCGGATGACGTCGAGGCAAGCGGCCGCGGTTGGCTAGATAAGCCTTGCAGAACCCTGAGGCCGGTGGCAGTGCCAAGCACGAGAAAGAGCACGGCCAAAGCGCTCCAGAGGATCCAGCGGGCGGCGCCGAGGTTCATTGTTGAAGTCCTTCATGTGCATCCGCTTCCGGCTCAGGACGGCTGCCGAAACCCTCAACCACGAACTTGATCGGAACCTCTCCTGCCTGCTCGAAAACAAGAGTGCCGGCGAAAGGCTCGCTCTCGCGAATGGGACCTTTCAAGCCGGTCAGCATGATATGCGTGCCGCCCGGCTCCAGTGTCATCGTCTCGCCGGGAGCAATGGTGACACCCTCCGTCAGCGGTCGCATCTTGGCCACGCCGTCGACGATTTCCGACGTGTGGAGCTCAAAGCCGCCTGAGATTTCGGCCGAACCGCCAACAAGCGTGTCCGACTCGGTCCCATTGTTGGTGATGGTCACATAGCCGGCGCCGGTCTTCGCGACCGGTGGCGTTGTCCGAGACCAGGGATGATCGATGACCAGATCTCCCGCCTTGAAGTCATGCGCGGCCGCCGCCCCGGCAAGGGCGATCGCCATGACAATCGCGATCGGTAGTCTCATTCCGCAATAGATCCTTTCGGTTCGGGATAGCTGGCGAAGACCTTGGTCGAGCCGTCCTTCAGAACGAGCAGTACATCATACGGCTCATCACTCTTACCCATTCCAGGCGACCCGGCCGGCATCCCCGGAACAGTGAGGCCAATCGCCTCTGGCCTCTCGGCGAGCAGGCGGGTGACTTCCACAGCAGGCACATGACCTTCAAGGACATAACCTTCAACGAAGCCGGTGTGGCAGGACGTCTGATCCTGTTTCAGGCCGGCCTTCATCTTCTTGGCGTAGAGGTCCGCCATCGCGAGGTTCTCGTTCGTGACCTCGAATCCGGCTTCTTCCAGATGTCGCACCCAGCCGAGACAGCAGCCGCATCCGGAGGTGGAGAAGACCTCGACATTCTCGCCACCAACCGCTTGCACCGGGGCCGACAGCAGGCTCAATGCGCCGGCCAGAAACATCTTTTGAAATGCGTTCATATCGCTCTTCCTTTCCTTTTCATCGTTTCAGATCCAACGCTGGATCGATTGCCATAGGCCAAGCAGTAGGTTCCGAAGGTGTCTTGGAGAAAGGTCTCCTCGTCCCCGCCATCGGGATGCGCAGCAAAACCAGAACGCCAATGCGGCCTACTGCATAGCCGATCCGCACGGCTTGGCCCCGCGAGGCGCTGTCATGGACCATCGCAAAACTGCCCGTTTCGGCACAGAGTGAATGTCCGCGGGTCAATGGCCACCTTCGGGCTCAATTTCGACCTCCACCGTCAAAGTGCCTACCTGTGCAAAATCGAGCGTCAGTTCGAACGTATCGCCTTCCTCCAGTTCACGATTAATGCCCGTCAAATAAAGATGCTGGCGCCAAGGCGCCAAGGCGAGCGGTTTGCCGGGTTCGAGATTGACCATATCGATCCAATGTTCGCCTTCCTCGTTTGTCATCCGAATGCGCACCTCGTCGGCCACCGGCGTAGAGGCGCCCGTCAGTTGAACGGCGGCGGCTGCCTGGTTCATGATCGGGCCATACACGGCAATGCCTTCGCCGCTCTTGGATGGGGATGCCCAGACATGGCCGACAGTGATATCGCCCAGCTTATAGCTGTGCCCAACTGCGGCGATCGGAGCAAAAAGCAAAGAGAGCACTGAGAAGACTGCGAAAAGCCGCCTCCGGATACTATGGGCGCAGTTGTTCTCCATGCCTCTTCCTCACCGTCGCGGCGCATCGTTGTCGAATTCGGCTGTGCTGCTGGTCTCCAGAGCGGCATCGAGAGACTGCGACCCGGCCTTCAGGTTACGGGCAGATTCGACCTCCTCCGGCGCTAGATCCTCCTGCTTGTAGAACGTGTAGGAGAGGGTGACCTCGCGAAGCCCATTCGTGTCGTCGTCCTTGAGCATTTGCTCATCGACATAAAGGACGAGCGGCATGCGCGCGCTCTCGCCAGGTCCTAATTTCTCATTCGTGAAGCAGAAGCATTCGATCTTGAAGAAGAAAGGGGCGGCCTGATAGGGGGTTACATTAAAGACGGCTCGACCGACGAGAGTCTCGTCGGAGAGGTTCTTCGCATAATAGTAAGCCTTGACGGGCTCGCCGAAGCGGGCTCTCACCTCGCGCTGCTCAGGGCGAAACTCCCAATCAAGTCCCGCACCGACATTGGCATCGAAACGAACCGTCACGACCTCGTTTAACGTGGATACTGGGCGAGTGGCGGCGTCGGCCCGCTGCACCGTACCGCCATAGCCTGTGACCTGACAGAACAGCTGATACAGCGTGGGAGAGTAGGCAACGAGGCTTGTCATGGACGCCACTATCACGCTCAGCGCAGCCACGACGCGGGTGTTCCTCGACAGGCTTGTTCTCGTCATTTCAGAAGATCACTTCCTGAAAATTCGGGCTTTGCATCTTGTTGCTCGTTCGATGGTATCGAGGAACATCCCGCACGGCGAAGTCACGTACTCTCCGTGGGTGCCCCGTGCCCAATGTCTGCCGCATCGATTCGGATCATAGGATCTCTAGCGGCTGTAGGAGCAAGGGCTCTGACGCGCCGCTACAGGGTTATTGCATCTGGTCGATGATGGATCGGGCGAAGGCGTCGGACCATCCTGAACGCTTGCGTTTTCGGTTGACGGCGAGTTTCGGTCGTGCGGATCTGAGCACATTGAGGGCGAGTTTGCGCAGGACAGCGAGGTTGTCGAGGCCGGTGTCCTTGCGGTTTCGGGCGCGATCCTCGTCGACGACGACATCGAGAACCCAGTGCAGGGAATTTTCAATGCGCCAATGGGCGCGCACGGCGGCGGCGAAGCGCTCGGGCGTGAGGTCCGCCGAGCAGAGGTAATAGCGGGTCGAACGGGTGGTCCGAGCGCCTGTGGTCCGCACGGACTCCACGCAGGCGATCGCGGCCAGACCCGGCATGGCAGGCTCGCCGGCGTAACGGCGCTCGGAGAACAGCCATTCGACATCGTGGCTCACCCGGTGACGCCGCGTCTCGACACGCCCATGATCGCCATCCACCGTTTCGAAAACGGCGAGCGGAGCGGGCGGATCGGCGAAGAACGCCGCGACGTCGCGATGCATTGCCGGCCGGTTGGCCTTCAGCGCGAACAGATAGTCGCCGCCCTTTTGCAGCACCCGTGCCGCCGTCTCGTTCTGGCAGTGGAGCGCGTCCCGCGTCACCAGGGGCGCCGTCGAGCCTCAAGAATTCGAGCAGCCGCCGCGCCGCCCGGTCGAAAGAGCTTCGCAGCGTCTTGCCCCTGAGCCAGTCGAATCGCCACACCTCCGCTTCGTCGGCGCTGAGGCCACAAACCGCCGAAGCGGGCGCAAAAGGCGTCCGGGTCTAGAGGCCGGAACACTCGATTGAAGGTGTCGTGGCTCGGCAAGCCGTTCGCCAGCGGCGGAAACTCCCGCAGCAGCGTCACGCGATCCTCGGCAAACTCCGTGAAATCCACGCGGTTCTCCGCCCCGCAGACCGACGCCACCAGCGCGATCGTCAGCATATCAATCAAATCATGACTTGCGCATAGCCACGGCGAGGATCGGCACATCCCGCCAGAGCGACTTTAAATCCATCATCGGTCCCCGCCAAAAAACCGATCACAGAACCCATCTCAACCCAAAACGCCAAGATTATTCTATGAATGCGATTCTCCTGGAGATGCCGCTCTCATTCAAATCGAGTGACCCGTTACGAGGGCTACGCATTCGCCTTGGAACAGGCGTTGCTCGACGTTGGTGCCGACCCAGCCGGAGCCGATCAAGGCGAGGCGAAGATCCTCGCCCGCAGCCGTGGCATTCTGCCACATGGTTCCGCAATTAACCGCGACACCGATGACCCCGCCACCCTTTATCTTGCAGCGGATATTGCGTAGCAGAATTCGAAATTCAGTCGACGGGGGGCCCGAAATCCTTGCAACGACACGGTCAAATGGTGCCCCCTCACGAGTTACCAATTGAAAATCGCCCCACCGGAGATCAAGCCTTCCCAATAGGCGAGGCCCTCGATGCAAGTGGCAGGCCAGCAAAAGCTTAAGCAGGGATCGTTCAGCCGCGACGATCTGCGACACGCCGCGAGCGAAACACATGGAGAGATCGGCGCCTGACCCACAACCGAGCAGCAGTACACGTTGGCCACGTTGAAGATGGATCTGATCAAATATCCATCGAGTCTGCTCTCGCCTTCGCATGTTGCCCGCCACCGTTCTCGTCGTCGACCAAGCAAAGCGGCCTAATTCCAATGATGTCTACGATTTGAGATGATGATCGATCTCGGCCCAGTCAACCAGGTTGGCGATCTCGTTCAGCGAACGGGTTCGCCGTGCGCCGCTCTTCGAACTTAACGCGACAACTGCAAGCACAGTTGGGTGTCAGGCTGTGACCACGAACTGGCCCATCATGCCAGCATCCTCGTGTTCCAGGATGTGGCAATGGTACATGTAGGGGCTCTCCGGGTCGCTGTAGTCGGCGAAACTGAGAAGCAGGCGCACGCGCTCGCTCGGTGCCACAACGACCGTGTCCTTCAGGCCCATCTCTCCGGGTGCCGGCGGTGCACCATTGCGGTCGAGTACGCGGAACTGCACGTCATGAATGTGGAAGGGATGGGACATCATCGAGGCGTTCTCGATTTGCCATATCTCCGTCGTGCCGACGCGCACGGCCTCATCGATACGGTTCATATCCATCGCTTTGCCATTGATTGTGAAGGAGCCGCCACCCATCATCATGCCGCCCATGCCCATTTGTAGGACAAAGCGGCGTGTGCCCACCGCCCGGGACGAGTCGGGACGGTCCAAGCTGACGAGACGATCGGGCAGCCGCGCCGATTTGCCGCGCTGCGCGCCGGGTCTGATGTCGAGAACATCAAATGACAGGTCGTCGCCCATCATTCGCTCCATCATCCCGCCCATCATGCCACCACCACCCATCATGCCGGCATTGGGCGTCGCGAACGTGCGCAGCAGGGCAGGCCGGCCATCGTCCAAATCAACGACGATTTGCGTCCGCTCAGCGGGGGCGAGCGTGATGCGCGACGTTTCAAAGGGACGCTCCAGCAGGCCGCCGTCCGTACCGATTTGCTGGAACGTCCGTCCGTCGGCGAATCCGATGGTGTGGAACCGGGCGTTGGAGCCATTGAGTATGCGCAACCGCAATTTGCTCGTGCGGGCCTCGAAATAGGGGCGCACCGTTCCGTTGACCAGCAGGACATTGCCCCGCATGCCCATCATCACGCTGGGCATGGAGGTGCTGTATATCAGCGAACCGTTGCTATCGAAGGCGCGGTCCTGCAAGACTAGGGGAATATCGTCCACGCCATAGTCGCTCGGCAGATCGAGGCGCGCGGTTTCGTCGTCATCCACATAAATGAGGCCGGCCAGGCCTTGGTAGACTTGCGGGCCGGTGCGCGGGACCATGTGCGAGTGATACCAAAACATGGAGGCGCGCTGCTTCACGGTAAATTGCGGCGACCAGGTTGCTCCGTCCGCGATCACTTGATGGGGGCCGCCATCGGCGCTGGCGGGCAGATGAAACCCATGCCAGTGCAGCGTGCTCGGCTCGCCGATCCGGTTCGTGACGTTCATGCGCACAAGCTCGCCCGCGCGCATTTTCAAGGTCGGTCCTAGGTAAGCGCCGTTGATACCGAGCGTTGGGGTCTCTACACCGTTGAAGAATTGGGAAATGCCCTTCTGCAGGCCAAGAGCATAGGTGCGTACGCCATCGCGCACTTCGCCTGCAATGATCTCCGGAATTGCAAGCGGTTTGGGGGACGCGGCAAAGGCTGGCGCGCCAAACAACCAGTGCCGCACATCCCGGCTTGACAAAACTCCAGCTGCGGCCAGACCAGCGCCGCCCATAAGCAATCCCGTTAGTGCGGATCTACGCGAAATCATCCAAAACTCCACAAGGCTGCTTGGTCATCGCCATCTCCTTTGGCGCCGTGAAACGGGAATGGTCATCCGGAGTGGGCTGAGTTTCTCAACCCCCGCAGGTTCGTGCTCCGATCTTGACCCGGGATAGACATTCCATTATTCAATTAATATATTGAATGAAATACAAAGGGTGCATTGCCTTGTCAACTGGTGATCCCAAACAGGCTCTGTTCGCGGAGTTTGCGTCAGTGGCCAGGGCGCTCGGTCATCCGCATCGACTTGAGATGCTTGAACACTTGGCGCAAGGCGAGCGGGGGGTGGAGGCGTTGTCCGAGCGCGTCGGCCTCTCGATCGCCAATGGTTCGCAGCACTTGCAGCAACTACGGAGAACTGGCCTCGTCGCCTCGCGGCGAGATGGCAAATTCGTTCTTTATCGCCTTGCCGACGAGACTGTCCTGTCGCTGCTATCCGAATTACGCCAAGTAGCCGAGCGCAATGTCGCCGAGGTGGATCGGATCGTGCGCGGCTATTTTGCAGATCGTGACAGCATGGAGCCGGTGTCGCGGGAGGAACTGCTCGAACGCTCGAGAACCGGTCTCGTCACTGTTCTGGACGTCCGTCCCGAGGACGAGTTCGCCGTCGGCCACCTGCCTGGCGCCGTCAACATCCCTCTAAGCGAACTCGAGGCGCGCCTTGCCGTGCTCGACCCTGACCATGAGATCGTCGCCTATTGCCGCAGCGCATACTGCGTGTTGTCGTTTGAGGCAGTCGCCGAGCTACGGCGCCGCGGCTTCCGTGTCCGCCGGTTGGAGGACGGTTATCCTGAGTGGCGAGCCGCTGGCCTTCCCGTCGAAGCGAACGCCTAGCGATTAAGAGAGACTGAAAATACGAAACTCTCGCGCGAGCGACTCTTTCACCGACTTGAGGAACTCGGAATCGAGACCTCCACGGTGCCCTATCCGCCCCACCATACGGTCGAGTAGGGGAAAACTCTGCGCGGCGATATACTGGGAATCTTCACGAAGAATCTCCTGTTGCAAGATAAGAAGGGGCTGCTATTTTTGATTGTGTGCCACGAAGATAAAGCCGTGGACGTCAAGACTTTGCACAGGCACATAGGAGCATCCGGCCACCTCGGCTTTGCATCTCCTGACCAGATGCGAGGAGTGCTGCGGCTCGAACCCGGCGCGCTGACGCCTCTGGCCTTGCTGAACGACGAAGACGGTCTGGTGACAGTGGTGGTCGAGGCCAGCCTGATGGACGCGGAGCAGGTGAACTTCCATCCGCTGATCAACACCGAGAGCATCGGCCTTCAACCCGCAGATCTTTTCAATTTCATCGCCTCCTTTGGGCGCGAGGCTGTGATCTCGGACTTGGGCAGCGCTGCTGGCGACGCTGTGGTGCAGTGATCACATTCCACGTTTACAAGCCTATCGCCCACCGAGACACAATGACGATCTCACACTATAGATGTTGGAAGTGCAGCGGTTGTCGATTGACGCAGTTGTCAGTCGGACAAATTCGTAAAACTCAGAGTTACTTCGATCTCGGATGTGATGCGGGAGTCTCCGAAGACAGAGCAGAATCTGAGATCTCTTGTTCTTGCTCGTCAAACCACCTGGCAAGTTCGTGAAGGATGTCGAGGAGCTTCGGGTCAGGCAGACAGTAATACACGAAGGGGCCGCGCCGCTCCGGGCGAACCAGGCCAGCTTCTCGCAAAGCCCGCAGATGAAACGAGACATTGGTCTGGCTCATGCCGGTTGCTTGCACTACCTCAGTCACAGGACGGCATTCAAGTCCGAGGCTGTAGAGGATGCGTAGCCGGTTCGGCTCGCCGAGCAGCTTCAAGATCGGCGCTAGCCTCTTGCCATTTTGATATGCGTCATTACTCATATGTGTCATAGCTCATGCAAAATATGAGGCATCGTTGACCCTCGTCAAGGCCGATATCGGCGGGACATCGAAATGAATAAACCCACGGAGTTACAGAAAGAGTTCTTCCCGGCCACGGCAATGCCGGACAACGCATGGTGGTCGGCTCTATGGCCCGACCCTGACGGCATTGTTCGGACCCTCGGGATAGGAGCCGGAATGACGGTCGTGGATCTGTGTTGTGGCGACGGCTATTTTACAGCACCCGTGGCCGAGTTGGTAAACGGCAACGTTTATGCCCTCGACATCGACCCCGAAATGCTGAGCCAGGCGCGTTCAGAGGTCGCGCGGCGGGGGGCGTCCGCTACAGAGTGGTTTTGCGCTGACGCGCGCGACATTGCCGAACTGATCCCTCACGAGATCGACTACGTCCTGATTGCCAATACGTTCCACGGCGTTCCGGACAAGACCGCATTGGCCGAGGGTGTGGCGCAGGTGCTTAGACCGGGCGGTCGCTTCGCCATTGTCAACTGGCACCCGCTTCCCCGTGAGCAGACCACCGTGCTCGACAAGCCACGTGGACCCAAGTCCGAAATGCGCATGTCGACGGAGCAAGTTCGAGCGGTTGTCGAACCGGCAGGGTTCCAATTGGCTGACCTGGTTGAGCTTCCTCCTTACCATTACGGGGCAATCTTTCGAAAGCCATAACCCGACAGAGCAACGCCTGCGCTTCGGGTGGAAAAGCAAATGAGCATTGAGCATGATGGATAACTGTAGCTTTTGGAGGTGCCATGCTGACGATCGGAACACTGGCCCGCCAGACGGGCACTAAGGTCCAGACGATCCGCTACTACGAGCAGATCGGCCTGATGCCCGAACCCGGGCGCACCCAGGGCGGGCAGAGACGATATGGCCAGGACGAACTTGACCGTCTGGCCTTCATCCGCCACGCCCGGCAACTCGGCTTTCCGCTAGACGCAATTAGGGAACTTCTGGAACTGGCTGATAATCCGCAACAGTCGTGCACTGACGCCGATTCTATTGCGCAAAGGCAACTGAAACAGGTCGAACAGAGAATCTTGCGGCTTCAGGCGCTCAAGAAGGAACTAAAACGGATGATTGCGGAATGCTCCGGTGGCAGCGTCGCCGAGTGCCGGGTCCTAGAAGTCCTGCGCGATCATTCCGAGTGTCTGACAGCGCATAACGAGATCGGTGCCTAGACCGCCAAAACGGCCCAGACTTGAGCGTACACCAAAGAGCGCGATGTGCATTCGCCAGATTCAGCTTGAACCTATAGTTCCTGTAGGTATTACATTCTGATTCGGATCGGAAGGTACGGACCTTAGCTGCGGCTGAGGGCAAGCTGGAGGAGGCGCACGAGGCCGCGGTTGACCCACGCGCTTAAACATTGACGTTCCACTCTTTTTGCCCGTATCCGCCAGCCTTAAAACCGCGATGAGCAGCGGTTTGAGTACAGGCGGCGAGAGCGGCCTTCATTCCTTTCAAATGAACAAGGACGGCGCTGATGCCTCATGACCACGGCCACGCCCATATAGACGCCAAGTCCGGCGATCGCCGGGTCAGCATCGCTATCTGGGCGAACGGTATCCTGACCGTCGCGCAGATCGTCGGAGGGATCATCGCGGGCAGTCTGGCTTTAATCGCCGACGCTCTGCATAACTTTTCGGACATGGCGTCGCTGGTGATCGCGTTTGGGGCACGCAAGATCTCCCGCCGTCCGGCAGACGCGCGCATGACCTTTGGCTACGGTCGGATCGAGATCGTCGCGGCGCTGATCAACTACACCACGCTGATCGTGATCGGCCTCTACCTAATCTACGAGGGTGGGATGCGCTTCATCGATCCGCCAGAGGTAAAGGGTTGGTGGGTGGTCTGGCTGGGCGGCATCGCTCTGGTAGTGGACACGGCAACGGCGTTGCTGACCTATTCGATGCAGAAGGGCAGTGTGAACATCCGCGCGCTCTTCGTGCACAACCTCTCCGATGCTTTGGCCTCCGTCGCGGTGATCGTCGGCGGCGTGCTGATCCTCCTCTACGACATCCGCTGGGTTGATCCGGCGATCACGATCGGAATCGCCGTCTACATCCTTTATCTCGCCTTCACCGAGATTGGCGGCACGATTCGTACCCTAATGCTGGGCAGCCCACCGGGCATCGACACCGATGCGGTGATCGCGGCCGTGGCCGAGGTCGATGGCGTCGCCGATGTTCATCACGTTCATTTCTGGCAGATGGAAGAGCATCAGGCGGCGCTCGACACCCATGTCGTGATCGAGAAGGCGGCCTGGGGCCGGCTGGAGCAGATCAAGCGCGCGATCAAGGACGTCCTGGAAGGGCAGTTCGGCATCCGGCACTCGACCTTGGAATTTGAGCACTCGGACCGCGCTCACCAGAATGCGGAGGTGTATGGCCATGGCTGACACTTTGAAAGGAGAAGGCACATGTTCAAGGAAGTTCCCGTCGAAGGCGAAAACGTCATTGGCTTCGAGTGCAGCGGCACGTTGACGAAAGCCGATCTGGAGGGCTTGCATGCTGTTCTCGACGTCAAGCTGGAGCGGATGCACAAGCCGTCGCTCGTCATCTTCATGGAGGACTTTGAGAGTTACGAAGATGCGTCGGCCGTTTTGGCGGATGTACGAATCGACATGAAGCACCACGACGACCTGGCTCGCGTAGCTGTTGTCGCCAACAAGGTTTGGTTGAAATGGGGAACATCGTTGGCCGACCTGTTCACAGGCGCTGACTTGAAGTCGTTCGACCCCGGTGATCGCGACGCGGCTCTGCGTTGGGCGCGCGGAGGATCGTAGGTCTGCGCGCCGCAGCTGAATCTGGCAATTTTTGTCGTCCAACTACGGCGCTGATCGCGCGATCGAGAGCGCCGGCAACGCGCGCTGTCCCACGGAGGGCTAGGTGACGCCATGGAGCTGTCTGACCTGAGATCCTTCGTTGACGTTGCGGAGAGGCTCAACATACGGCGCGCCGCGATGGCTGCCGGCGTGCGACCGTCGACGCTGAGCCGGCGCATCGCGAGGATCGAAGGTGAACTGGGCGTGTCGGTGTTCGAGCGCCACGCTTCGGGCGTGAGGCTCACCCGAGCCGGTCGCGATTTCTTCGATACCGCGTCGAACGCCATTCGCGATCTTGAGTTCGGACTGAGACGGGCACGTGCGGCATCGAAGGGAGCCAGCGGTAACCTCCAGATCGGCATCTTTGCCTCGATCGCTAGCGGCTTTTCTTATGCGGCCATTCGGCTGTTTCGGTCGCAGTACCCAGGCGTCGAGATCGATGTGACCGAAGGCGAGCCGAATGTGCTGCTGCGCGGCATCCGGGAGCGCAAGCTTGATGTCGCTTTCGTGACCGGCGACTGCGATCTGCGGGATCTCGACTGCGAGACCTTGTGGTGGGAAGCCGTCGCTCTCGCGCTCGCTAAAGATCATCCAGCGGCACATGCGGAGCGGTTGCAATGGTCGGAGTTGCGCGACGAGCGCTTCATCGTCAGCCTGCAAGAGCCCGGTCCGGAGATCCACGATTGGCTGGTTGCCCGCCTCGGCGGGCTCGGCGAACGGACAAGGATCGTACGGTACGCTGTGGCGCGAGAGACGCTTTTCGTCCTGGTGGGTCTAGGCTTTGGGTTAAGCGTCGTCAGCCGGGCCGGCGTTGGTGTTGCCTATCCCAATGTCGTCTTCAGGCCGGTCGGCGATCCGGACGACATCCTGCCATTCTCGGTTGCCTGGTCGCCCGACAGGGATAATCCGGTACTGCGCAGGTTTCTGTCGGTGATGAGGGCGATGGCGTCCGGTCAACCGCCGCCGCCCGTCGATTAGATCGAACCGCCTCGTGCTCTGCGGGCTCTGGAGAAGGCGCGGTCGGTCGCCATGAACCGCTCCAGCATCGGCGTGACCAAGCGCGACGGCTCGCCGACCGGCTGGCCGGTTTCACGTCCCAGCACCTCGGCATAAGCGACGAGATCGCGATGAAGCGCAGCCGGCAACTCGACCGTCAGCTTCACCGGCTTGTCGTCGGCGATCGCTCCGAGTTTCAGCTTCGTCATCATAGAGCTCCATAGGGTTCGAGAATGAGGTCGCGCGTCACGATGACCCGCACCGGAAACCCCGGCCGGATCGTGAGCGTCGGCTCCACATCGAGCTGCCGCTTGACGATCTGCTGGCCGGCGTCGTTGACGGTGCCCTGGGCGCCACCGCGGATGGCGGCGATCAGGCGATCCTCCTCGTCGGCACCGAGTTCGGCGCCGACGCCGAGGAGCGTCGACAGCGCGGCGGCCTTGGCGAGATCCCACCAGTGATAGTCGACGCCGTCCTCGAGTCCGGCGAAGCCTAGTGCATCGGCACCGGGCTGACGCTCCAGGACGATCGACCGACCATTCGGCAGGATCAGGCGGTTCCAGACGAGCAGCACCCGCCGCTGGCCGAACGCTACGCCGCTGTCGTACTGGCCGATCAGTCGGGTCCCCTGCGGCAGGAGAAGGTAGCGTCCCGAGGGGCTGTCGTAGACGTGACTCGTGACCTGGGCGGTGATCTGCCCCGGCAGATCGGAGCGGATGCCGGTGATCAGCGCCGCCGGAATGACGGCTCCTGCCTGCAAGACGTAGGGACTCGCCGGCGGCACGAGCTGGCCGCCGGATACGGTGCGGCGGTCGACGGGGCCGTTGAGGAAGGCGCCGTGGCGGTCCTGCGAAGATGTGCCATCGTTATCGTATGGACCGCCTGGACCCGCCGGGGTCTGTCCGATCCTCGACATGCCGGGCACAGCCGTCTTTGTTCCGGCGCTGAAGAACAGCTCGCTGGTGCGCGCGGCCTCCTGTTCCTGAAGACGCCGCTGCTCTTCCGGGTCGGGTCCTGGCATCGGCTGGGCCGGCACGGGACGACCCTCTTCGCGCGCCCGCACGATCGGTCGGCCGAGGTCCCCCGGAAGCGCCGGGCCAAGTTTTGGAACATCGCGCGGCACGTCAGAGTAGTCGGATGGCAGCCGGCGGAGCCCGTCCGCGGTCGGCTGGTTCTCCGTGGTAAAGAGCTCCGTCGTGGCGTTCCCGCCGTCGCGCCCCTGAAGGCCGAAGATGAGGGCGGCGCCGATGCCGAGGCCGGCGGCGACGCCGAGTCCCGCCAGCACCTTGCGCGACAGCCGGGTGACGCGCGGCGGCATGGGTCGCAGGCGCAACGCCTCCGCCGGGTTGCCTGGCCGGCGGTCATCCCGCACCTCTCCCTCGCGGCCGTCGTCGTATGAGGTGTCGCTCATTGCTGCCCTCCGCTATGGCTTCGGGCGTTGGTTGCTTGCGAAGCTCCACTGGAGCTTCGCATCTGCTGAAGCGGACCACGCCTCACCCCATCGGTTCGGATGATCCGCACCCGCTGCTGGTCCTCGGCTCCGAGCCGGAGCTCGGCGGCGACGAACAGGCGGTCGACGACCAGGATGTTCTGGTGGACGCGGGTGTTGACGAGTTCGGGCTCGCCGTCGGAGCCGATGACGAAGAGCGGCGGCATCTCGCCCTGGACGATGCCGCGCGGGAATTCGACATAGACCCGCCTGCCGTCGTCGTAGACGGAGACCGGCCGCCACGGTGGGCGGTCACCTTCGAGGGCATAGCGATGGTTCCGCTGCGCCGCCGGCGGGATGATCGGAGCCGCTGGCACGGCCTGCATCCGCGTCGCCCGCCTCTCCGGATAGGACCAGGCGATCGAGGGCATGTAGGGCGTTTCGCCCGACCTCACCTCGACGAGGTAGGTGCGGCGATCGGTGTTGATGACGAGGTTTGTCGAGATGTCCGGCCGGGTCGGCTTCACGAGGACATGGACCTGGGCGGTATCGCCGGCCCCACTCGTCGTGTCGCCGATGATCCAGCGGGCGGTGTCGCCGGCCGCGATCGGTCCGGTGTCCGTCAGGCGCTCACCGGCCTCGAGGGCGATATTGGTGATCTGGCCGGGCGCGGCATAGACCTGATAGATCGCGCCCTCGCTGTAGGGATAGATCTGGATGGCGTTGTAGTAGCCTTCGCGCCGTGGCTCGACCCGGGCCGCCGCGTTGGCGTTCTCGACACGCGCCGTCGGCTGCCGCGCATTGGCAGCACCACCGTGACTGGGCGTCCAGGCCGGCGGCGTGTGCAGCGGGCGCGACCGTTCATCGATCACGGCCGTCGGCGCCGCCGGCAGAGGCGGAACGTCGCTGTCGTAGGCGATCTGCGGCGGTTTGACGGTCGCGCAGCCAGCAAGCACGGAAGTGGTGACGAGCAATGCCGGGAGCACGGACATAGAGGAACGATGCGCCATCAGCCGAGCTCCCGCGACCAGCTGATGGCATTGACGAAGATGCCGAGCGGGTTCTTGCGCAACCGCGCGGCGTCACGCGGCGGCTGCACCGCGATGGTGACGATGGCCGTCCAGCGCTCGGTCGCGGCGAGACTGCCATCCTGATAGCGCCGCTCGGTCCAGGCGACCCGGAAGCTGTCAGGCGACGCCCGGATGACGCTCGACACCTCGACCGAGATCTGGATCTTGCCGACGCGCCCGAACGGGTCGTTGGCGCGGGCATGTTCATTCAGCGCCATGGCGCCACGGTCCGTCGTGAAGTCGTAGGCGCGGAGCCAGTTCTGGCGGACGATGATGGGATCGACCGGGATCGATCGGACCTGCTCGATGAAGCGCGCCAGGTGAAAGGCGATCTGCGGATCGGTCGGTTGGTAGTCGGCGACGGCCGGCTCGACCGCCTGAGCCTGGCCGAGTTGGTCGACCTGCACCACCCACGGCACGATCGTGCCGCGCGCCGACTGCCAGACGAGGGCCGAGGCGAAGCCGCCGGCGAGGAGGAGCGAGCCGAAGGCCATCAGCCGCCAGTTCTTCGCCTGGACACGGGCCGAGCCGATGCGCTCGTCCCAGACCTGCGCGGCCCGTTGGTAGGGCGTCTCGGGCTCGGGGGTCTTGCCGTAGTGGGTCGAGGGTCGTTTGAACATGGGTCAGCGGTCGCTTTCGGAGAGGTTGACGGAGGAGCCGCCGCCATGGGCGTCGCCGGAGCGGACGGCATGGCCGACGGCCGTGGCGCCATGACTGAGGGTTTGTGAGCGCTTCATGCGCCGGGCCCAGGCCGGCGGGGTATCGGAAGACGGCGAGCCGGCGATCTCGGCGGCTCCACTGCTGACGGAGCCCATAGACGATGCGCCGCCGCTCAACGCGGATGCGGCCCTGCCGCCGGCGGCAAAACTGTTCCTCAGGCTTCCAGTCGCACCCGACGCAGCCCGGCGGAGGGGCGACATCGCCGCGCTCCCGCCGGCGCGAGCAACGCCGCCAAGGCCCGATGCCACGCCGGCGGCGCCGGATTGTCCGGCCGATGAGAGGCCGTAGGCGGTCAAGGCGCCACCGGCGACGGCCGCGCCGCCGCGAATGGCTGCTGCTCCCCCGGAGAGCGCCGCCGCTCCGCCCCTTGCGGCGAGACCGGCGCCGCCGCCGCCCGCCATCACCATTCCGCCGGCGGCAAGTCCCGTGCCAACGGCGGCGCCGGCGCCGAGCTGCGGACCGCCCGAGACGATGCCGCCGGCGATGCTAGGGCCGAAGATGCCGAGGCCGAGCAGCGACAAAGCGGCGAGCACGATCGCCATGGCGTCGTCGATGGTCGGCTCCGCTTCGCCGAAGCCGGCGGTGAACTCGCCGAACAGGGTGGAGCCGATGCCGATGATGACGGCGAGCATCAGGACCTTGATGCCCGACGAGATGACGTTGCCAAGGACCCGCTCGGCCATGAAGGCGGACTTGCCGAACAGCCCGAAGGGGATGAGGACGAAGCCGGCGAGCGTCGTCAACTTGAACTCGATCAGCGTGACAAAGAGCTGGACGGCGAGGATGAAGAAGGCGAGCAACACCAGCGCCCAGGCGAGGAACAGGCAGGCGATCTGGATGAAGTTCTCGAAGAACGAGATGTAGCCCATCAGGCCGGAGATCGATTCCAGCAATGGGCGTCCGGCATCGAGCCCTGTCTGCGCGACGCGGCCCGGACGCATGAGATCGGCCGAGGTGAAGCCCGTGCCGCTCGCCTGGAGCCCGAGGCCGGCGAAGCTCTCGAAGATGATCCGGGCGAGGCTGTTCCAGTTGGAGATGAGGTAGGCGAAGACGCCGACGAACAGGGTCTTCTTCACCAGCCGGGCGACGATGTCGTCATCGGCGCCCCAGGACCAGAACAGGGCCGCGAGCGTCACGTCGATGACGATCAGCGTGGTGGCGATGAAGGCGATCTCGCCGCCGAGCAGGCCGAAGCCGGAATCGATGTAGCGGGTGAAGACCTCGAGGAAGCGGTCGATGACGCCGGTGCCGCCCATGGTTCTAACGCGCCTCCGTCGCCGGCATGACCGATGCATCGGGTCGGCGCGCGGTCGGTCCGGTCTCGATGCCGAGAAAGCGGCGGCGGTTCTCGGCCCAGGCGCTAAGGCACATGGGCTCGCGCGCCGCCGCCTCGCCCAGCGCCTGGCAGCGGGTCAGCTCGGTCCGCAGGGGACCGAACGCCAAATGCTCCGCGGGTCTCACCGAGGACGCCGGGATTACCGGCTCTTCTTCGCGGGCCATCTCGACCGTCGTTGCCGTCAATGCGACGGCAACGACGATCACGGCCGCGATCCGGGCGAGTATCTTTCCGTCCATCGTTCTCAGTTCCCGTTCGGGAACATGCGGGCGTTGCCCGGCTGGTAGCCGGCGCCCGGAGTGAGGAACCGGCGACGCTGCTCTCGACCCTGTTCGGCGGCAGCGGTCTGTTCCGCCGCGGACAAGGCGTCAGCTCGCCCGTTCGCCGCCACGACCGCGGTAAGGTCGGCGAGCTGCTGCGCCTGAAGAGCGAGGAGCTGGTTGCCCGCCTGCGTTGCCTGAAGCGCGCCGACGGCGCCCTGGCTTGCCTCCACCAGCGCCGACATCTCGGCCTGGGTCCTGTCGATGTTGCCGACGACACCGGCCTGCACGCGCAGGGCGTCCCGCAGCCCACTGAGCGTATTCCGCCAGCGCTCGCGGGCGGCGGCGATCAGGTCCTGGTCGGCGGTCGAGATCGTGGCCTCGTCATAGGTGGTCTGGAACGCACGATCCACGTCGCCGACATCGAAGGCGATGTTCTGGGCCTCGGAGAGCAGCGCTTGCGTGCGCTGCACAGACTGCTGCAGCTGCTGCAGCGAGGAGGTGGGCAGGCTCGCGAGGTTGCGGGCCTGGTTGATCAGCTCCTGGGCTTCGTTCTGGAGCGAGGTGATCTGGTTGTTGATCTGTTCGAGCGCGCGGGCCGCCTGGATGACGTTCTGCGCGTAATTGCTCGGATCGTAGACGATGCCCCAGGCATGGGCTGGCACGGTCAGGATCGGCGAGATCGCGACAGGGGTCGCCAGCATCAGCGCGGCGAAGCTCAGCTTCGACAAGGGTTTACGGGTCATCGGGAAGTCTCCTTTTCCGTGGGTGGCGTCGGGTCGGTCGTGGCGCTCGGTCCGATCGGCTCGTTGCGCTCGGAGGGCGGTTCCGCCCTGTCGAGATTGATGAGATCGGGGATGAGGTCGGCCGCCCAGGCGACGTCGCGCTCGCGCAGCCACGCGGGGAGGAAGCCGTCGCGGCCTTGGCTTGCGAGGATCCGCTCGATGGCGGCCTGGTCGGATTTCGAGGAGGTGGCGCAGAGCGCCAGCGCGACCTCGCCAAGGCCGAGCTCGAAGAGCCGGTTGCCGCGCCGGGACTGGCAGTAATAGTCGCGCTTCGGCGTTGCCCGCGCGAGGATCTCGATCTGCCGGTCGTTGAGGCCGAAACGGCGATAGATGGCGGTGATCTGCGGCTCGATGGCGCGCTCGTTCGGCAGCAGCAGACGGGTCTGACAGCTCTCGATGATCGCCGGCGCAATCACCGAACTGTCGATGTCGGAGAGCGACTGCGTCGCGAACACGACAGAGGCGTTCTTCTTCCTCAGCGTCTTCAGCCACTCGCGGAGCTGGCCGGCGAAACCCTGGTCGTCGAGCGCCAGCCAGCCCTCGTCCACGATCAAGAGGGTCGGCCGCCCGTCGAGACGGTCCTCGATGCGGTGGAACAGGTAGGCCAGGACGGCAGGCGCCGCCCCCGTGCCGATCAGTCCCTCGGTCTCGTAGACCTGGACCGATGCCTCGCCGAGCCGTTCGGCTTCGGAATCGAGCAGCCGGCCATAGGGCCCGCCGACGCAATAGGGCTTCAACGCCTGCTTCAGGGCCGAGGATTGCAGGAGGACGGAGAGGCCGGTGAGCGTCCTCTCCGCGAGTGGTGCCGACGCCAGCGAGGTCAGCGCCGACCAGAGCAACTCCTTTACGTCCGGCGTGATGGTGACGCCCTCGCGCATCAGGATGGCGACGATCCAGTCGGCGGCCCAGGCGCGCTTGGGCGTCTCGTGGATCCGGGCCAGCGGCTGGAGCGAGACCGAGGCGGCCGCACCATCGGTCAGTTCGCCGCCGAGATCGTGCCAGTCGCCACCACAAGCGAGAGCGGCGGCGCGGATCGAGCCGCCGAAGTCGAAGGCGAAGACCTGCGAGTTCTGATAGCGGCGGAACTGCAAGGCCATCAGTGCCAGCAGAACCGACTTGCCGGCGCCGGTCGGGCCGACGACGAGGGTATGGCCGACATCACCGACATGCAGGGAAAACCGGAAGGGTGTCGAGCCTTCGGTCCGGCCGAAGAGGAGAGGGGGCGCTGCTAAATGCTCGTCCCGCACCTCACCCGCCCAGACCGCCGACAGCGGGATCATATGGGCGAGATTGAGGGTGGAGACCGGCGGCTGCCGGACATTGGCGTAGACATGGCCCGGCAGACTGCCGAGCCAGGCGTCCGCTGCGTTGATGGTCTCGGTCATCGCGGTGAAGTCACGGCCCTGGATCACCTTCTCGACGAGTCGCACCTTCTCGTCGGCGATAGCCGGGTTCTCATCCCAGACCGTGACGGTCGCCGTGACATAGGCCTGGCCGATCAGGTCGGAGCCGAGTTCCTGCAGCGCCAGATCGGCATCCGCCGCCTTGTTGGCGGCGTCGCTGTCGACGAGCGTTGACGCCTCGTTGGTCATCACTTCTTTCAGGATGGCGGCGACCGACTTCCGCTTGGCGAACCACTGCCGGCGGATCCTGGTCAGCAGGCGCGTCGCCTCGGTCTTGTCGAGCATCACGGCGCGGGTCGACCAGCGATAGGGAAAGGCGAGCCGGTTCAGCTCGTCCAGGATTCCGGGCGTCGTCGCTGTCGGGAAGCCGATGATGGTGAGGATTCGGAGATGCGCGCTGCCCAGCCGCGGTTCGAGCCCGCCGGTGAGTGGCTGGTCGGCCAGCAACGCGTCGAGATACATCGGGATCTCGGGGAGGCGGACGCGGTTCCGCTTCGTCGAGATGGTCGAATGCAGGTAGGTTAGCGTCTCGGCGTCATCCAGCCATGCGCATTCGGGCATGAAGCCCTCGATAAGCTGGAGCAGGCGGTCGGTTCGGTCGACGAAGCCGCGCAGGAGTTCGCGCGCGTCAACGCGGCCCTGCGCCTTGCCCTCGTAGAGCCAGCTCTCGGCGCGGGCGACGTCCTCGGCAGGGGGCAGATAGAGAAGCGTGAGGAAATAACTCGACTCGAGATGCGCGCCTTCCTCCTCGAAATCTGCTTTGCGCTCCGCGTCGATCAGTGCCGACGCTGCCTCGCGGAAGGTGCTGGCCGGATAGGCGCCGGCGCGATGGCGCTGGGCTTCGACGAAGATTGCCCAGCCGGAGCCGAGGCGGCGGAAAGCGTTGTTGAGGCGCCCGGCGACGCCGACCAGCTCGGCGGGCACCGCGCTGTCGAGGTCGGGGCCTCGGAAGCGGGCGGTGCGTTGGAACGAGCCGTCCTTGTTGAGGACGACGCCCTGGCCGGCGAGGGCGACCCAGGGAAGGAAGTCGGCGAGACGGGTCGAGGTGCGGCGGTACTCTGCAAGGTTCATCACGGGTAGCGGTCTCCCCGGCTCAGACGTTCAGATGGCCGGGAATGCGCAGATGCCGGCGTACGACATCCACGAACAGCGGATCGCGCTTGGCCGCCCAGACCGCCGCGAAGTGGCCGATCGCCCAGAGCGCCAGGCCGACCAGCCAGAGCCGCAGGCCGAGGCCGAGCGCCGCCGCGAGTGTCCCGTTGAGGATGGCGAGCGAACGTGGCGCACCGCCGAGCAGGATCGGCTCGGTCAGGGCTCGGTGCACGGGCGCGAAGAACCCGCCGACGGACGCGTCGGAAGCGAAGTCCGGCATCAGACGAGCGCCCCGCCGCCGAATGAGAAGAACGACAGGAAGAAGGAGCTCGCGGCAAAGGCGATCGATAGTCCGAACACGATCTGGATGAGCTTGCGGGCGCCGCCGCTGCTGTCGCCGAAAGCCAGCGTCAGGCCGGTGATGATGATGATCATCACCGCGATGATCTTGGCGACCGGCCCCTCAATGGATTCGAGGATCGACTGGAGTGGGGCCTCCCAAGGCATGGACGAACCCGCGGCCTGGGCGGCGGGCGATAGCGACAGGGTGGCGAAGGTCGCCAGGGCCGCGGTCGCGATGCGACGGCGGATGGTTGAAGCGTGTTGGATCATGACGGATCTCCTGCGAGGATCTGGTTGTCGAAGGGGAGGGGGCCCGGCGCGGCGATGGTCGCCGTGATCCGGTAGTCGCCGGACGGCCGGAGGCCCTCAACGGTGGCGAGTTCGACGAGGCGGCGCATGGCGCCGCGTCCGGCTAAGACGGCGATGACATCGATGGTCTCGGCGATCAGGGCGCGCGGCACGGTGACGACGGCTTCCTGGATGAGCTGCTCGAGACGGCGTAAGCTCCCGATGGCGCTGCCGGCGTGGATGGTGCCGACGCCACCGGGATGACCCGTGCCCCAAGCCTTCAAAAGATCGAGCGCTTCCGAGCCGCGGACCTCGCCGATCGGGATGCGGTCGGGACGAAGGCGGAGCGAGGAGCGCACGAGTTCCGACAGCGAGGCGACACCGTCCTTGGTGCGCAGCGCGACGAGGTTCGGCGCGGCGCATTGCAGTTCGCGCGTATCCTCAATCAGCACCACGCGGTCGCTTGTCTTGGCGACCTCGGCAAGAAGCGCGTTGGTCAGGGTCGTCTTGCCGGTCGAAGTGCCGCCGGCGACGAGGATGTTCTTTCGCGCGGCGACGGACGCACGCAGCGCCTCGGCCTGACCGTCGGTCATGATGCCGGCGGCGACGTAGTCGCCGAGGGAGAAGACGGCGACGGCGGGCTTGCGGATAGCGAAGGCCGGGGCGGCCACCACCGGCGGCAACAGGCCCTCGAACCGCTCCCCCGTCTCGGGCAGCTCCGCCGAGACCCGCGGTGAACCGGGATGGACCTCGGCGCCGACATGGTGGGCGACCAAGCGGACGATCCGCTCGCCATCGGCCGGCGACAGCCGTTCACCCGTATCAGCGAGCCCTTCGGAGAGATGGTCGATCCAGAGCCGCCCATCGGGGTTGAGCATCACCTCGACGATCTGCGGATCTTCCAGGAACCCAGCGATGGCGGGGCCGAGCGCCGTGCGCAGCATGCGCGCGCCGCGTGAGATCGCCTCGGATTGCTGGTGAGATGTCGCCACGTCGTCCCCGTCCTTTGCGGGACCGCGAAAAGCGGCCCTGGATCGGGGATGATTAGAAGGGGCAGAAAATGGGAGCTGACAACAACTTCAAGACGTCGTCGCACCGTGGCGTAGGAATAGAAAAGAAGGGCGAGATGCTGATGCCGCTCTTTCTTCCTCGAAGGTGATTGTCAGTCGTGCTTGCTCGAATCGTCAGATCCTTCGGACGGCACGGTGCCGCCGATATCGTCGGGAATTTCTCGAAGGAAGCTCTGCCCCTTTTGTAGCCTCCGGCCCAGCACCTCGATGAACCCCTCAAACCGCTCGCGGCCCTTGATCTGAGCGGCGGCCTGGGCGTCGTTGGGCAGGGGTGGCGTGATGGTCAGCCAGAAGCGGACGAACAGCGCCAGCGTTTCCGCGGTGACACCGAGATCGCGCTCCATGCGCTGCACCTGTCGTGAGAGCCGATCGAGGCGGCGGGTGAAAGCCGCCTCGCGCCGGTCGGCGCCGTCTGGCGACAGGAAGGAGGCGACCGCCGCCTCGACGATCGCCGAACGCGAGAGCTTCTTGCGATCGGCAAGCTCGGCGATCTGCTTCAGCATCTCGGGTGGAAAATAGACATTCATCCGGTCGCGCATGGGTCCTGCCTCACATCTCGATGCCGTCGTTGGGGTCGAGCGCGACCTGGCGTGCAACCCCGCGCATCTGTTGGCGCAGGATGCGGCCCTGGCGGGCGGCGTCCTCCGGCTCGTCGTCGACCATCGCGAATTCTTGCATCGGCTTCGGTTGGTCGATCTCCTTGGCGACGGCGACGTGATCGGGCAACTCGGGTTCGCGGCGCAGGCCACTATTGGCTGCGTCCTGCCCTGTCCTTCCGGCCACGGTGAGGGCCGCCGGCGAAGGTTTTTGAGAGCAGAGCGCCGACCAGTTGTCCTGGCGCGACGACCGGCCGCTCTTCGATGGATCGGGCGGCGGCAGGACGCGCTCCTTGAACCGCCCGTCTTCGTAATAGCGGGCTTTCTTCGCCCGGATCGGCGGCGTGCCGGACAGCATGACGATCTCGTCGCTGGGCGGGAGCTGCATCACCTCGCCGGGCGTGAGCAAAGGCCGCGCCGTTTCCGAGCGCGAGACCATGAGGTGCCCCAGCCACGGCGACAGCCGATGCCCCGCATAGTTCTTCATCGCCTTCATCTCGGTGGCGGTGCCGAGGGCGTCCGAAACGCGCTTGGCCGTCCTCTCGTCATTCGTGGCGAAGCTCACGCGGACATGGCAGTTGTCGAGGATTGCGTTGTTTGGGCCGTACGCCTTCTCGATCTGATTGAGCGATTGCGCGATGAGGAAGGCCTTCAATCCGTATCCCGCCATGAAGGCCAAGGCACTCTCGAAGAAGTCGAGCCGCCCGAGCGCCGGGAACTCGTCGAGCATCATCAGGACGCGGTGGCGGCGGTCCTTCGCATGAAGATCTTCGGTCAGGCGGCGGCCGATCTGGTTGAGCACCAGCCGGATGAGCGGCTTCGTGCGCGAGATGTCGGAAGGCGGCACGACCAAATAGAGCGTTGCCGGTCGGCGCTCGGCGGTCAGGTCAGCGATCCGCCAGTCGCAGCGTCGCGTCACCTCCGCGACGACGGGATCGCGATAGAGTCCGAGAAACGACATCGCGGTGGAGAGCACGCCGGAGCGCTCGTTGTCGGATTTGTTCAGGAGCTCGCGCGCCGTCGAGGCGACGACGGGATGCGGACCTGCCTCTCCGAGATGCGGCGTCGTCATCATCGCCGCGAGCGTCGCCTCGATCGGCCGCTTCGGATCCGACAGGAACCCGGCGACGCCGGCCAGCGTCTTGTCGGGCTCGGCGTAGAGGACATGCAGGATGGCGCCGACGAGCAGCGAATGGCTGGTCTTCTCCCAATGGTTCCGCTTTTCCAGCGAGCCCTCGGGATCGACCAGCACGTCGGCGACGTTCTGGACGTCGCGCACCTCCCACTCGCCGCGCCGCACCTCGAGGAGCGGATTGTAGGCGGAGGATTTCGCGTTCGTGGGATCGAACAGCAGCACCCGCCCGTGCCTGGCGCGAAAGCCTGCCGTGAGCTGCCAGTTCTCGCCCTTGATGTCGTGGACGATCGCCGAGCCAGACCAGGTCAGCAGGGTCGGCACGACGAGGCCGATCCCCTTGCCGGATCGTGTCGGGGCGAAGCAGAGCACGTGCTCAGGTCCATCATGACGGAGATAATCGCGATCGAGCTTGCCGAGCACCACCCCATCCGGGACGAGCAGGCCGGCGGCTTTGACCTCACCGGGCTTTGCCCAGCGTGCCGAGCCGTAGGTCTCGACGTTCTTGGCCTCGCGCGCCCGCCAGACCGACATGCCGATTGCCACGGCCACGGAAATGAATCCGCCCGAGGCTGCGATGAACGCCCCCTCGACGAAGATCTCCTGCGCATAGGCGTCGTAAAAGTACCACCACCAGAAGAAGGCTGGCGGGTAGTAGAACGGGACGCCCGCCAGATCGAACCAGGGCGCGCCGAGCTGCGGCTGGAAGCCAAGCCTCCACGCCGTCCACTCCGTCGCCGTCCAGGTCGTGGCGAGCACGATCAGGAAGACAATGGTGATCTGGCCCCAGAGGACTTTCGTGGCGGACAAGGCATGGTCCCCGATAACAAGTGCCATCAAGGTCGGTGGCCGGGGCTGATAATTACAAGGCGTCCCCATCGCGGGTCGTAGCCCCGGCGAGATTGGAGGACAAACACAGGGGAAAGCGTATGAGATGGTGGCGGCTGCTTTCAGGAAGGGTTTCCGGCGCCGTGAGGCGTACGAAGAACGAGCTTGATGTAATCGCGGGAGCGACAGCCAGCGGAAGTTGGCTCTGCGGCACTGTTCGAATGTCTGGTTGGCTGTCCCCCGATAGGATGAAGAAACGGGCTCACGATTGGCACCGGGCCCAGTCATCGAACGGAGGACAGCCATGCAGCAGTATATTGGTCTCGACGTTTCCATGAAAGAGACCGCGGTCTCAATCCGGCAGGACGGCAAGAGGGTCTGGCGCGGCAAGTGCGCCTCCGACCCTCGGCTTCTTGCGGCGTTGATCCGCAAGCGCGCTCCCCATGCCGAACGTGTCGTGTTCGAGACGGGGCCGTAGTCGGTTTGGTTTTATCACGCCCTGATGGCGGAAGGTGTGCCCGCGATCTGCATCGATGCGCGCCACGCCAAAGCCGCGCTCGACATGGCGCCGAACAAGACCGATGCGAACGATGCCGACGGCCTGTCGCATCTGGCCGAGATCGGCTTCTTCCGGGAAGTCCGAGTGAAGGGCTTCGACAGCATGCTGATCCGCACGCTGGTCACGGCACGCGTCTGCGTCGGCGGCATCGTTCTTTTGCCGCTCGACGAATGGCTTCACATAATGAGGTGGGATCAGCTTCACCTCATGACCGGCTTGGCCAACTCTCGCGCCCAGAAATTGGCGCTGCCGCTGGCTTCCATCGCCACCACCGCAGGCCGCTGTCCAGCCATCAAGTCCCAGAATTTCCGACGGGAAAGCCTTTTGAGGAACCGCAGATCTCCATTCATCGAAGCGCCGTGGAGTTGAAAAACGTTCTTGGCAAGATCGACACCGATCGTCGTATCTTTCGTCATGGTTGTCGTCCTCCGACTGATGTTCAGTGATACCACAACAATGGCACATTGCGATGCCGCCTCAAGAAGGGCGGCAACCACACCATCTCCTTCTGGAGGGTCTGGCAGGCTCGTCACCCGCCTCGATACGCCGCCCTTCTCAAACCTCCATCACCTAGATTCCGCCATAGCTCTCTCGCCTCGGCTGCTCCCCTCAGCTATGCGTCTCGCCCTCGGCTTCGCGCAGTGCCGCATCCTCGATCTGGATCGTGGTATGGGCGATGCAGAAGCCCTCGCTCATCATCTCGGTCAATTGACCGAAGCCGGGACTGGAGTCTCACGACTTCCGGTCCCGGGCTGGCGATCGCGAGTGGCGAAGTGCATGTTGCCAAAATCGTTCGAAACCCCATTCAGGAGTCGCCATGACCGCGGCAAGTTTCGATCCCTTCGGTCCGGCGCTCTCGCCGGTCGTCCTGGCGACACTCGCCGGGTCGATCTGGCTGTATCTGCGCGGTGCGGCCCGTCCGAGGCTGATGCGCGAGCGCGTCGGCGTAGTCCGGCATACCCTGTTCGCGGCCGGGGCGGCGTTTCTGGTGTTTGCCTTCGACGACCCGCTGGCGACCGCCGGGCATGCCCTGTTTTTTGCGCATCAGGTGCAGCACCTCCTGATCCGGCTGCTCGGACCGATGCTCATCATTCTGGCTTACCCTTGGCCGGCCCTGCGCGCAGGGCTTCCTGACGGTTTTCGGCGCGGGTTGACGCGGTTCGGCGACCGCCCAGCCGTCCGATGGGCGGTGCGCGTACTGACCCGCCTCGACGTCAGTTTCGCTCTGCTGGTCGCCTCGCTCTATCTCTGGCAGGTGCCCGTGCTGCACAACGCCGCCCTTGCAGCGCCGCCGCTGGCGCTGTTGGCGCATATGGGCATGGTGCTGGCGGGGCTGCTCTTCTTCGCCGTCGTGCTCGACCGGCGCGACGCGCCCGAGGGCGCGACCCAGAGCCTGCGGCTACTGGCGCTCGTGGGTGTCATCCTGTCGAACATCCTGCTCGGCTCGCTTACGACGTTGAAAGAGGTCGTGCTCTATTCCGGCTATGATATTGCCGGGCGGCTCTGGGATTTTGCGCCACTGACCGACGAAATGGCGGGCGGCTATACGATCTGGGTACCCTCGTCGATGGTCATCGTCGCGGCGATCATGCTGGTTTTTAACGGATGGAACGCAGCCGAGGTCCGGCGCTGGAACGACCGCCACAACTGGACCGGATCGAACGCCGCAATGCTCGAGTTTCCCGAAACCGCATATGAACTGCGCCTCAAGGTCGCAGATCCCAACTGCCGCATGGGATGGACTCTGGCGCTGATTTCGGCGGCGATGTTCGCAACCGTGATGATCACCGTTTCCACGATCGTTTACGCGCTCTAACCGCAGGATTTCGACGTGAGAGCCGCTTCAACTCCTCCCGGCGGAATGCCGCCACCTCGCCGGTTGCGGGGCGCTCTCGCATTTGCGGCGGCCGCGCTGGCTCCTGAAGCCGCGCTTGCCCATGGCGGCGAAGGCCTGACGCTGGTGCCGCCTGGTTTGCCTGGAGCCTGACGCCCGAAATCAGCGGCCCGATTCTGCTGATTCTGGTGGTCTACGCGCGCGGCGCGTTTCGGCGGCGGTCGGTGACGCGGCCGGTGACGCGGCCGGTGTCGGTCATCCGGCACGTCCTGTTCATGATGGGCATGCTGACACTCTTTCTGTCGTTGCAATCGCCGATCGACCCAATGGGCGAGCGGCTGTTCTTGGCGCATCAGATCCAGCATCTGATCTTGCACATGATAGGGCCGATGCTGGTCGTTCTGGCGCGCCCGCAGGGCGCGCTTGTCGCAGGCCTGCCGAAACGTGTGCGTCGCCGAGTGGCGGCTCCCCTGATGAAGAGCGGCCCCTGTCATCCGCATACAATCTACTCACCCGCCCGCTAGAGCAGATTCGCGTTAATCCGGGTCATATCCGGTATGGGCGAACAGGTTTTCGAATTCCTCGGGCTCGAAGATATCGAGGGCGAGCGTGACGGCGTTCCAGAGGTCCGGAATGGAGCGTTTTGCGAGCTTTCGCAGGAACGCCTTGATCTTCGAGAACGCCATTTCGATCGGGTTGAAGTCCGGGGAATAGGGCGGCAGGAAGCGGAGCGTCGCTCCGGCCTCTTCGATCGCCTCCTTGACGCCGGCGACCTTGTGCGCCGGAAGATTGTCCATGACGACGATGTCGCCATGCGAGAGCGTCGGCGCGAGGACCTTGCGGACATAGACGAGGAACGCTTCGCCATCCATCGCGCCGTCGAGAAGCCACGGCGCGACGATCCCGTCGAGACGAAGACCGGCGGTGAAGGTGGTGGATTTCCAATGGCCGTGCGGCACGGCGGCCCTGCAACGCTCGCCGCGTTTGGAGCGGCCACGCAGCCGAGCCATCTTGGTGTTCAACCCACTTTCATCGATGAAGACCAATTTGCGCGGGTCGAGGTCGAGTTGCTCGTCAAACCAGCGCTCGCGCTCGGCAAGAACGTCCTCACGCTGCTGCTCCGACGCATGTGCCGTCTTTTTTTATACGTGAACCCGCGCTTCTTGAAGAACTTATGGATCAAGGATGGGCACGTGCTGACGCCGCGCTCGGTTTCCAGGCGCTCGGCAATCTCGGCGAGCGTGATGTCCTTGTCGTCCGTGTCGACCAAAGCGAGAATGAAGGCCTCGTGCGCGTCCAGTTTCGAGCCTTCGGGCTGGCCTTGCCGGCCGGGCTCCATCCGCCCCGTGGAACGCCAGTCCCGATGCCAGGATCCTGCCGTGGATTCTCCAATGGCAAACCGGCGGCCCGCCTCCCGGGTCGAAAAACCGCTCGCGATCGCTTCAATCACACGCTTGCGCAAATCGATACCGTAAGCTCGAGCCATGAAAGCCTCCTCAAACGTTTCGAGAAGCGAATCACGCGACGCCCGCCAACGCAAATCATCGACTCCGAATACGATCAAACCGCTCTAGTGTCCTTTGTCCTGTTCGTATTGTCGCTCTATGTCTGGCAGATCCCGCCGGTTCACAACGCCGCCCTACTCAATTCGTTGATTCATTGGGCGATGCACCTGACGATGCTGGCCACAGGCCTTCTATTTTTCGCAATGGTCTTCGGCAGGCGCGACGTACCGTCCGCACCTTCTGCGCATTCTGCTACTCTTCGCGACGATCGTAACGAACATCCTTCTGGGTGCGATCACAGTCTTCAAGACCACCGTTCTTTATCGTGCCGCTCACCGACGAGACCGCGGGTGAATTCATCCTCTGGGTACCTGCAAGCATGATGATGATCATCGCGATTGCCATCGTCATCCACGACTGGAACCTGACGGAGGAAAAGCGCCTTCGCCAAGGGTACGGCTACTCCGGACCGGAGTATGCCGCCCCCGAGGCCGAGGGGCAAGGGAACGGAGATCGCACGCTCGTGTTGGCATCGAGCAGGCGGCTTGGCCTTCTCCTCGGCTTCACCGCCCTGACGATGTTCGGCCTTGCCATCGGGACGGGCGTTTTCATTGTCTCGCTTGGCTGACGCGCAGGGATGCAGGAAAGGGCGGAGAATGCACTGCAATATAAAAATTCTGCTTGCACTTACAGTTGCTGGAGGTTGCAGATTGCCGCCATCGCCGCGGATCCCGGCTTTGGCAGGACGGCACATTCGAAGGGTGGAAAGCAACTCGATGAAGAACAATCTCACTGGGGATAGCAACGAGTGTTGTGCTGGCTTTCTCAACGATTCACGCTTACGCCCAGCCGGCGCCGGCGGACGATGATCTGGTCATCAAAGATGACTGGACCCCACCCCGGACAACAGGACCGCAGCTGTGTATTTTACGATCAGCAACCCCGATCAGACCCGGATCGACCTGATTGGCGTGAGGACAGACCGGGCGTCGATCGAGACCCTGCACAAGACCGAAACGGACGCTCAGGGCGCCACCCGGATGAGCGCCTCGCCGAATCTGCGGATTGAGGCCGGCGAAAGCCTCGTTCTCGCGCCCTGCGGTCTGCATGTCATGCTTCTTGATTTGGAGATCCCCCTCGTCGAAGGTGAAACCCTGCCATCGCGGCTGAAGTTCTACGGCGGCAACGATCTGACCGTCGATGTGCCGATCCTTGCACCCGATGCGACCGGGCCAATGCCATGACCGCGGCAAGATCGCTTGGCGCTGTCTGCATCACATTCGCCCTCGCCGCCGACCAGATCAGCAAGTCTGCAGCCACCGCCTACAGTGACACACTGACGGGTGGCATTCCGGTTGTGCCCGGCTTCAACCTGATCTTCCTGCGCAATGATGGCGTCACCTTCGGGATGCTGGGCGGCGCGCCATGGTGGGCTTTGTCCGGGCCGGCGCTCGCCATCATTGTCTGGCTGGGGATCCTGCTGGCGCGGACCGGCAGCCGTGTGGATGCCGCCGCCTACGGCCTCGTCATCGGCGGCGCGCTCGGAAATGTGACGGATCGGCTGCGTTTTGGCGGGGTGTCGGATTTCCTGGATATCTATGTCGGCGCATGGCACTGGCCGGCGTTCAACCTGGCCGATGTTGCGGTGGTCGGCGGCGTCGGTCTTCTGCTGCTGTCGGAGCTCTGGCGTTCACGGCGCCAGCGCCCCGTGAAATCTTGATGGCGCGTCTGTGGCCCCGCTCAGTGCAAGGATGTCCGGCGCCCGCCGCCAAGGCGCGACGGGACCAACGGAGCGGCCAGAAGTGCCAGGCTGCCCAGCACCCATAGAATGAGGATCGCGGGTTCGGCCACGACGTGAACCAGCCCGATCAGCCCGCCCGCCAGCCCATCGACATTAGCGACATCGCGCGAAGCCGCCGCCTGTTGCTCCAGCCCGAACCAGCGCGCGACGCCAGTGCCGGCATCGGCCAGCGGGCGGACTGAGCCCGCGAACCAGCCCAGCACCGGGTCGACCAGCAGGTAAGCGCCCCAGGCCAAAAGCGACCAGATAATCAACCCGATCACGATCAAACCCAGAGGAAGTCGTTTCCGGCGTGGCGCCTCATCATAGGCGAGCCAGCCCTCGCCGCCGCGAGATCTGGAATACCACGGCTCGTCGTGGCCACGCCGCTTTCGGTGATGTCCCATTTCGCCTCCTGTAACTCCGCTACTTCGCTCAGTGATGCGTCTCGCCCTCGGCCTCGCGCAGTGCCGCATCCTCGATCTGGATCGTGGTATGGGTGACGCCGAAGCCCTCGCGCATCGCCTTCTGCGCGGCGATGAGCACGTCGCGCCGCGTCTCGATGTCATCGACGACGAGATGACAACTCATCGAATCGAGGCCCGAGGTCAGGGTCCAGACATGCAGATCGTGCACCGCCGTAACCCCTGGCAGGTCCACCAACTGCCGCTCCAGAAGCCCGATATCGACTTCGGGCGGGGTGCCCTCCATCAGGATGTTGACCGCACTCTTCAACAAAATCCAGGTGCGCGGCACGATGAAGAGCCCGATACCGGCGCCGATGATCGGATCGGCCAGCGTCCAGCCGGTCAGCATGATCACCAGTGCCGCCATGATCACGCCGACCGAGCCAAGCATGTCGGCCAGAACCTCGAAATAGGCGCCCTTCAGGTTCAGGCTTTCCTTCGATCCCGCATGCAGCAGCCGCATCGAGACGAGATTGACCGCAAGGCCGACGACGGCGACCACCAGCATCGGCCCGCTCAGTATTTCGGGCGGCGCAAGGAACCGCTGATAGGCCTCGTAGAGGATGTAGACCGTCAGGAGCAGCAGCACGACCGCGTTGGCCAGCGCTGACAGGACTTCCATCCGCACATAGCCGAAGGTCTTTTCCGGCGTCGCGGGACGTGCCGCGAACCGGATCGCGACCAGCGCCAGCAAAAGCCCGCCGACATCGGTCAGCATGTGGGCCGCATCGGCGATCAGCGCCAGACTGCCGGTCCAGAGCCCGCCCACGACCTCGACCACCAGAAAGGTCGAGGTCATCGCCAGCGCCCATTTCAGCCCGCTGCTGTGCCGTCCGGCGGCGGTGCCGGCAGGGCCGGGCAATGCGTCCGCATCTCCCGCGCTCATCGTCAAGCCTCCGTTGAGCTCCGGCTATTATCGGTTGACAGCGCCTGATCCTGCAGTGCTGGCACCCGCATCAATCGAACAGTTCCTGCAGCCAGGACTTGCGGCGATAGCCGCCGTGCTTGCGGTACCCGCCATGTTTGCCGTGTTCGCCGCGACCGCGATAGTTCTCATCGTCATAATCGCGGCGGTCGGGGCCAGGTGTCGGCTGCGCCGGAACCGTCTCGGCGGCGCTGCGCTCGAAGAGCTTGTCCAGTTCGCCCCGGTCCAGCCAGACGCCCCGGCATTGCGGGCAATAGTCGATCTCGACCCCTTGGCGGTCCGACATCGTCAGGGCCACCTTGCACACCGGGCAGAGCATGGATGTCAGCTTGTCCGGCATCTTCCTCTCGGGCTCCTTTCCGGGTTCCTTCAGTTCAATGACCATGCGCCAGCGCTCCCTGAGCCATTCGCTCGCCTACCTCCTCTCCGCCCTTGGGCGCGGCGCCATCGCCCGGCGCCCGCAGGAGCCGCAGCGCATTGGCGACCACGATCAGCGAAACGCCTACGTCCGCAGCGATCGCGCCCCACATCGTCGCCATGCCAAATGCGGTTAGGCCGACAAAGGCGGCCTTGGTCGCCAGCGACAGGCCGATGTTCTGGCGGATGATCCACATCGTGCGCCGCGAATGACCGATCAGCCACGGCACCTTACCGATATCGTCGGTCATCAGCGCGATGTCCGCCGTCTCGATCGCCGCGTCCGAGCCAACCGCGCCCATGGCGATGGCGAAATGCGCCCGTGCCATCGCTGGCGCATCATTCACCCCGTCACCGATCATCGCCACCATGTCGTGGCGGTTCACCAGTTCCTCGATGGCCTCGACCTTGTCCTCGGGCAGAAGCCCGGCTCGCACCTCGTCGATGCCAACCTCGGCGGCCACCGCGCGCGCCGTGCGTTCGTTGTCACCGGTCAGCATGACGATGGTCTTCACACCCTGTGCGTGCAGTTTGGCGACGACCCCCCTAGCATCGGGGCGGATCCGGTCGCGCAGTTCGATCAGGCCCAGAAGACCGTTGTCGTCGCCAACCGCGACCAGCGTACTGCCGGCGCCCTCGATCCGGTCCACGACGTCGCGGGGCATCGCAGCATCCAGCTTCTTCTCGGTGGCGAACCGGTCCGAACCGAGCCAGATCGTCCGGCCATCATGGTTTCCTTCGACGCCGCGCCCCGGCACGGTGCGGGTGCCCTCGGCGGCCTGCGCCGCGATGCCGTCGCGTTCGGCCCGCGCTAGGATCGCGCGCGCCAGCGGATGCGACGAGCGCACCTCGAGTGCTGCCGCCGCCGCGATCAGATCACGCGCGGACGTGCCGCCCAAGGGATGGACGCTCGCCACCTCGGGTTCGCCCATGGTGATGGTGCCGGTCTTGTCCATGGCCAGCGCAGTCAGCCGCGCCGGTGCCTCGACATAGGCGCCGCCCTTGATCAGCACGCCGTTACGCGCCGACGAGGCCAGCGCCGCGACAATGGACACCGGCGTCGAAATGACCAACGCGCAGGGGCAGGCGATAACCAGCAGCACCAGCGCGTTGTAAATCCAGAACGCCCAGGCCCCGCCAAAGGCGAGCGGCGGCACGAATGCGATCAGGATGGCGAGCACCATCACGATCGGCGTATAGATACGGGCGAACTTTGCCACCCATTGTTCGACATCGGCGCGGCGCGAATGGGCGTCGCCGACCATGCGGATGATCTTCGACAACACCGTGTTGCTGGCCAGTTTGGTCGTGCGCACGGTCAGCGTGCCCTCGCCGTTGATCGTGCCGGCATAAACCTCGTCACCCGGCTCTTTCGCCACCAGAGCGCTTTCGCCGGTGATCGGCGCCTGATCGACCCCGCCGGCGCCCGCGACGACCTCGCCGTCCAGCGCGATCCGGTCGCCGCCACGCACGATGAATTTATCGCCAACAACGACCTGGGCGGCGGGCACGTCAGCCTCGGTTCCGTCGTCACGGATCACCCGCGCGGTGGGTGGCGCCAGGTCAAGAAGCGCCGCCACGGCATTGCGCGCCCGTCCGACGCTCCAGCTTTCCAGATAAAGCGAGAGCGAGAAGAAGAAGGCGACCGTCGCCGCCTCGAAATAGGCGCCAAGGCCGATGGCCCCGGCGACCGCGACAATCATCAGAAGGTTCATGTCCGGCGCCAGACGCCGCGCCGAAGACCAGGCCTTGGGGGCCACCAGCCAGGCGCCGAACACGATCGCCAGCAGGAACGCCGCGATCTCGACGAACGGCATCGCCGTCGACCCATGATCGGAAAATATCTGCAGGGCTCCGGCCGGGCCGGTTTCCACGGCGTGCCAAAGAAACCCGCCTGCCCAGAAGCCACCCGAAAGTGAGGTGAAGAACTTCTGCCGCTTCAGATGCACCTCGCGGTCGACCTCGGCGCGGCCCGCATCCCAGACCGATGCCGACATCCCGATCTTGCCGATCAATGCGATGATACGGTCGTCGGGAAGAGACCTGGCGCTGTCGAGTACCGTCATCCGCCCGTTGATCACGTCGAAGGCCAGATGCTCGGTGCCGCCGACCTCGGGGCCGAGCGCCTTGTTCAGGATCGACACCTCTTCGGCGCAATCCAGCCCGTTGACCAGAAAACTGCGGCCCGCGGCATTCACGTTGCCCACCGGCCCGACGTCGCCGCACATCGCCTCGCCGTCCGACCCGCAGCACGCCCCGGGCGAGTCGTGCCCGTGCGTGTGATCGTGTCCGTCCTGCGCCATCGGTTTCTCTCCAGAATCAATCTGTGTGCGGAAACATGCGAGCTACAGCAACTAGAGCTTCAAGAGGATCCTCAAAAAAAATCGCCCGGCCGCTGCCCCCGCCGCCAGTCATCGAGGCGGGCGTGGATCGTCACGGAGATGCCCGCGAGCGCGACGGCGACGAACACCCATCGGAGCGTGTCGAGATAGGGCACGAGCGGCAGACCGGCTGACAGCGTCTCGGTGAGGATATTCTGCGCCAGCTCGACGCCCGCCGCGCCCAGCGTCGTGACACCGGCCGCTCCGCCGCCCTTCACTGTGCGGCTGTCGGCCAGCACTTCACGTGCAGGCGGGGACTCAGTTGCGAAGGCGGTCTCCCGAGCCGGGAACCAGGCGACGACGAGGCTGACGCGTTCGACCGCCGGGGCTATCGCCTGCAGCCGGTCGAGCGCCACCACCATGTCGGTCGCATCCGGCAGCGCGTTCAGGTTCTCGGCCTGCGTCATCTCTCGGGAATCAGCATATGCGAGAAGAACTCCACCAAGGAAGCCTAAGCCCGCGCCAGTAGTCGAAACAAGCTCTGAACGGGACATGCTTGCTCAGTCTCGGATTAGATCGATAAATGCTAACATCGATCCCTCTAATGGCAAAAAAAGCGCCAGCCTGTACGGCAGAGCGCTTAATTAGGTTCCGACACCTCCATTGGCATCAATGTTTGAGGTTTCGCGCTTGATGGCCTCCGCCATAGCCTCAACGACACGTTCGAACTGATCTGGCTTTCGAACGGCTTCTTTCAACTCATCCGCCCAGCCGGAGTGCTCGTTCGTCCACGTCATCAGGGCCGCAGGACTGATGCTACGGTGGCGGATAAGGAAGTTCGAGACTTTCGGCGGGACAGCGGCCGTGACAAAGGCCGCGTTTGCCGGCTTTGCCCGGGCGAGGATAATAACTGCTCGCGAAAAACTTGGCAGATCATCCTCAGCGGCAAGCTGGGTCATCAGGTCGAGCACTGCTCCTGAAGGTGTGTTGTAGGCCGCTGACCCGTGTTCCGCGATCGCCGCTGCGATGCGGGCTTCTGTTTCGGGACTCACTATCTTTACCTCCTGACTGAGCCCTTGGAGCGCTTCGGCGCGTTCACGCCTCTCCCGGGCGAGTTTTCGAATGTCTTCGGCATCGGCTTCGGTCGGCACCCATACGGTTACCTGTTCCCAGCCTTCTGCCACACGGTACTCGCGCTGACGCTTCACCCGGGCAACGACCGTTCGGTCCACCATAACCTGCTCCGTAGTCTGACTACGCCAATATGATTCGTAGTCCGACTACGGTCAAGAGCTGGGCCTGTCGAAGCTGGCTCACGGATGTGATTTCTTGTCAGAAGGCATTTGATGCCGTCCAACCTGCGAAGATCCGCTCGGGCGCAGTTGCTGTCTTCAGAGAGAGGCTACCGAACTTCCCCTCCTGGCGCCGAGCGGATCTCCGCCGATGGACTCTTCTGACCCCTCGCGACACTGGGCACTTACAGTGCCAGTCCTCGTTTGCGGCCGAGGCTCCATTCGATGCCGCCATCGTTGACGACGCCGGCGATGTGCTGGCCGAGTTTTTTCTCGAGCGGCGGCGACCACGGCACGAGTTGGAAGCCGAGGCCGTTGTCGACCATCGCGAAGCGACCGGACGTGAGGGTTAGACGCTGCCGGTAGGTGCCCGAGACATTCTCGCCTGCGGTCGTCTTCAGATGCGGCAGTCCGGTGTCGCGCGAGAGTCGCGCCGCGCTCGCGTCCAATTCGCGGCGACGCAGAGTGTTCAGGAGATCGCGCTGCAGGATCACGCGCTGGCCTTGCCGGCGGGCAAGACCCTCCTCGGCGAGGTGATCCGCGCGGGCGGACATCGCTTCGCGAACTTCGCGACCGAACCCGCCCATCGCGAGCGGCATCGGCTCACGTTCGACCAGTCGATGATCGAGCCAGGTCGCGCCCGGCGCCGTGATCTGGTGGTTCAGGTCGAAGTCCGAGCGATTAGCGAGCACGAGCGTCGGCCGTTCGTCCTCGGGTCCGCCGAAGCGGCGGACCTCGACGATGCCGCCGATCGGTGGTGCATGCTCGAACGCCTCGATGCCGCGGAAGCGGATATGGTGCGCGCGGCCGTCGGTACCATTGATGACGGCATAGGCCTCGCCCGTCAGCTCGTTCTGAAGGCCCTTATCGACTAGCGGCCCGATGATGGGCGCGCCTGCCGCATCTACGTCGATCACATAGTCGGCGATGCCGCGATCTTGTCCACGCTCGGTGAAGGCGCGGTGCATCGTCTTGATGATGTCGCTGCGCATGCCGAGCTCGCGGAGCGAGCGCTCGGCTTCCAGGCCGACCATCCATTCGCCGGGACCGGCGGGAGCGGCGAGACCCATCTTCTCCAGATGCTGAATCCGACCGATCATCAGCCTGCGGGTGTCGTCAACGGGGGCGGCGTTCGCCTCGGGGCGCAGGTCGATATACCCCGTCTCGTCGGCGGCGATGCGGATCTCCACATCGAGCCGTGTCCAGCGCTCGGCGCTGATCTCCTTCTCCAGTGCGTGCCGGATTTCGTGCTCGGGTCGGGGTCCGAGCTCGATCGATACCAGATCCTCGGCGCGCGAGCGCAGACCACGGCTGATGTAGTCGCGCGAGATTATGAGGTCCGCGCCGGCGTCGTCGACGCCGCGCACCAACAGATGGACGTGGGGGTTGTCGGTGTTCCAGTGAGCCACGGCGACCCAGTCGAGCCGGGAGCCGAGGTCGGCTTCCATTTGCTTGGCTAGGTCCCGGGTGAAGGCGCGAAGGTCGGTCATCTCGCCGGCGTCCTCGGGCGAGACGATGAACCGGAAATGGTGCCGATCATCCTTGGAGCGTTCGGAGAAAGCAAGGTCGTCGGCGCGGTCGCTGCGCGCGTCGAACATCACGGCCTTCTCGCCGTCACGGGTTACGCCGTCGCGCTTCAGATAGGACAGGTGTGCGGACAGCGGGGCTGATCGAAACGCCTTGCCGGAATGCCGGCCAATCCGAGCGGCGACGACGACACGCCGGTTGGAGGAAAAGAGACGGTTCCGACTGAAGTTGATCCGGCCTCGGCCGAAACTGGAGCGGCCGAACGCGGGCGATCGCCCAGTGGTCGAGGCTGAGCTGGACGCGCCGTCGGCATGGCCTGAGCGCTTGGCGGCGCGCAGCACCTGGTTGATGAAGCTCTTGGGCCTCGGCGCGCGGGTGCTGCGGATGCGGCCTGGGCGGACGCGAAAATCGCTGTCTCTCTCGCTCATCGCTGCCCCGCAAACCAGGGCGCAAAGCGCACAGTGCCGGAAACCGTGTTGAAATCTTTGGACAAATCCTCAGGCGCGGCACGCGCCCCGACCGACCGGCACGCCGAAAGACAAGCTATGTCAATGGCTTGGATGACGACCGGCGAGCCTCTTTTATCTTGCCATCTTTCGGTCGTGCGCCCGACCTCCCGCCTCAACGCTCGCCATAACCCGCTGCTGTCCGCCACAGCGCGATGCCAGAACGCGGCGCTCATCGCGGTCTTCCCCGGTCTGACCGAGCCACGAACAGCCTCTCCGCCTGGGGCGCGGCGGCAGCCGAATCGGCAACGGGTGTCGCCGCCGAAGCAGCTTTCGATTGACCATCGACCTGCACAGAATCTGCCGTCGCGGCGCCGGCCGCGCGACCCACGAACAGCGGCGCGCGTCTCCAGGCGTCCGGATCGGCGGCTGCGACAATGGCGGGAACCGGCATGTCGCCACCACCGACCACAGGCGCAAGCGTTGCGAGATAGGCTCGCGTCTCCGCCGGCAGCGGACGGCCCGCGAGATGCTGTTCGTAGCGCCGGGGGCCGGCATTGTAGGCCGCGAGGAAGCCGGGCGAACCGTAGCGGTCGTACATCTCGCGCAGGTAGGCGGCGCCCGCCAGGATGTTGTCGCGCGGGTCGTAGGGATCGCTGCCGAGGCCATAACGCTCCTGCAACTCGGCCCAGGTTCCTGGCATGACCTGCATCAGGCCTATTGCGCAGGTCGACGAGATTGCACGCACCCGACCGGCGCTTTCGAAGCGCATGACGGCGCGAATCCATGCGTCCGGAATCCCGAATCGGTGCGAGGCCTCCGCGACGTAGGCGGCAAAGGGATCGGCCAGATTCGATCGCTCCACCGGCGCGCTCTGCGCCAGCGCCGCGATCGGCGGCGTGGCTGCCGAGAGAAAGCCGGAAAGGAGAAGGAGTACTACCGGGCGAGCGGCAAGCGCCAGCCTGGCGGCTGCGCGACGGCGAGATCGGCGGTCGAAGAGCGACATCTCTCAATCTCGTTCGCTGCGCTTCGACGGGCGGCTCCAGTGCAAGGACCACACGTTCCCTTCGGCGCCGGACCGAAACAGGTTGGCTCGGATCGGTTGTGGAAGAGCGGCGTCGTCGATCGTGATGGAAATGTAGTCGCCGGCCTTCTCGCCGACGCGTTTCCAGCCAGCGCCGATCTCAGGACCATCGTCGTTGCCGACATGGATGCGGTAGTCGGGTGCATTCTCCGCGTCCGACGGCTCGGCCGGAACGAGAGCGAGTTTCACGTCGAGGCTCAATGTTCGAATGCGGCCGGAATAGCCGGTTTCGGTGCTGGTGAAGTCTCCGATCTGCGCCATGGCTTTGTCCCTACTGCTGGCGGGAGGAAGAATTGGGCGCGCTGCTCGACACGCCTGTCAGCGCGTCTGCGCCCGCCATTCGAAGCGGCCGCGGCCGTCTTCATCGGTCCAGAGCGGCACCGCGCGACCGATAATCGAACTAGCGGGAAGCGGTCCGAAGTAGCGGCCGTCGAGGCTGTCCGAGACCTGCCGGTTCACGAGGAAGACCTCGCCCGCGGCGATGCGGCGACAGCCCTGCCAAT
Source organism: Aurantimonas coralicida (assembly GCA_011050685.1). Lineage (GTDB taxonomy): Bacteria > Pseudomonadota > Alphaproteobacteria > Rhizobiales > Rhizobiaceae > Aurantimonas > Aurantimonas coralicida_A. Next base: position 3,591 of record DRFF01000153.1, on the reverse strand, counting down.
CGGGCATCGCCCGGCCGATTCGGTCGGTCTCGCGCGCCTGGCCCATCTCTACGCGATCCACCGTGATGGTGACCCCGATCCGGCAAACGTGCTGTCCCGGCAGGCCAACGACACGCTTCATCAGCGGCATGCCGGCGGTCAGGTAACCGCGCTTGGCGAGGAAGCTCGCGAGCGGTTCCGGCGCCTCGAGGGCGACGAGGTCGGTGACCTCCAGGCGCTCGATCGGCTGCACCGCGTAGAGCCCGATCGGCGTGCTGGCGGAGGCGTTCCAGATGAGCTTGGTCGGCGTATCGACGTACGCCGAGACTGCGAGCAGCGAGCTGGCCACCACGGCGCCGAACGCCCAGACCAGGCGGGTCATGGCTCCGCCCTCCGACGCTTGAGCCATGCGTCGTGGCGCTCGGGCGTGTAGGCGCGCGGCTCGTGGCCGGCGGTCAGCCGGTTGTGGACGTGACGCCAGTGATCAGGCGGCGTGTCGGCCGGATCGAGCCCCAGCGCGTCCACCGCGTCGATCGCCTGGAGCACCCGCTCCACCTTGGGCCAGCCGTCGGCGCGCAGGAGAATCTCGCCACCGGGACGGACGAACGGCAGCGTCTGGAAGGGCTCGCCAGGACCGATCGCGCGCACGATGTCGAGGCGCGAGAGGATCGTCCCGTAATCGTTCGACGCCCAGCGGACGAACGCGAACACGGTTTCCGGCGCGAAGCTGACGATACGCCGGCGACGATCGAGGATCTGCTCATGGGTGTGATGACCGAAGCGGATCCAGTGCTCGATCTTCTTCTCGTGCCAGGTCAACTGGACATGGGTGGAGAATGGCGCAGCGGCGGTCGCGGATGTTCGACCGGCGCTCGCCGGCGGCGGCGCACTGGGGTTCATGATGTGTCTCCTGATGGGTCCGGGAATTCGCGCGCGAGCAGCTCGCGCAGCATGTCGGCGACCGTCACGCCGCGCTGGAACGCGGCGATCTTGATGCGACCGCGAAGCTCGGGGGTGACGTCGATCGTCAGCCGGGCAGTGAAAGCGTCACCTTTCGCTCGCGACGGTGCAGCTTCGGCCGCCGTCCTGACCCAGTTCTCGGGATCGCCGGGACGGCTGGCGAAGTCGCGTTTCGGAGACGGTCTGGTCATGGCGCTAGCCGTTCGATTTCGTTGGTGAGAGCCGCGATCTCGCGCGCGGCCCGATCACCGTGATCGTTCTCGGAGACGAGGCGCCCGGACCGTGCCGTATCGGCGAAGGTGACGCGCTGGCCGATCGTCGTAGAGAGAACCGGCGGGTCGTGCTCGGCCAGGGTCTCAGCGGTCTCGCGGGCGATGACCGTGCGCGCGGCGCAGCGGTTCAGCAGGAAGCGGACGGCGAGCTGGGGACGGTAGACGCGAGCCTCCTCGACCAGCCGCAGCATCTCCGCCGACGCCCAACCGTCAAAGGGAGACGGCTGTACCGGGATCAGGATGAGATCGGCGGCGAGAAGCGCCGAGCGCATCAGCCCGGCGACGCGCGGCGGTCCGTCGATGACGACGTGGTCGACGCCTCGCGCCAGCTCCGGCGCCTCGCGGTGGAGCGTGTCACGGGCGAGGCCGACGACGTCGAACAGGCGCGGCAGGCCCTCCCGGGCGCGTTGCTCAGACCAGTCGAGCGCAGATCCTTGAGGGTCCGCGTCGATCAGCGTGACGCGCTTTCCCTTCCCGGCCCATTCCCCGGCGAGGTGGAGCGCCAGCGTCGTCTTGCCGACGCCGCCCTTCTGATTAAGGAGCGCGACGATCATGACGCGCTTCCGGCCGTCGCATGACGGTTATCCGCAGGTGGGCAAAACGCGGGGCGCGTTAGAAAGATTCCGTAGGAATCCACGTTAGAGAAGTTACAGGGGCCGCAAGCCTCTGAGTTTGCGAACGGAATCAGCGATTCCGGTCCCCGATAGCACGAGGATCGGGTCCCCGATGGCACGACAGGCGGGGTCCCCGATAGCACGAGACGATTCACAGCTTATCCCCAGGGCGAGTATTGGCGCGGCGACGTCGTGGCGTGCCGAAGGACGGCAGGCCGGTCGGAGCGAAGGAGAGGCGGTCGGGCCCGTGGGCCGGCTGCTCGATCGTCAGCCGATAGCCCGGCAGAGCCTGGCGCCGGACGATGTCGCGCAGGTCGTAGGCGAAGTGCTTCAGGGGCGAGAGCGAGCCCGACTTGGCGTGGAGGTGGATGAAGTCGAAGCTCCAGCCGAACTCCTGGCGACCACCATGCTTACGCACGAGGCGATAGAGCCAGCGCTCCAGACCGCCGGTGAGGTCGAAGTAGGCGCGGTCGATGGTCAGGACGAGCGCGTCGTCGAGGACGGCGGCGTAGAACCAGTCGGGCACGATCAGCTCGAGGCCGAGCGGCCGGCCGCGATGGTCGGCCCTCTCCTTCCACTCGTTGATCCAGGAGAAGCGGTGCATCCGCCGTTCGGTCGGCTGGCGGATCGAGGTCGCGATGGTGGTGGATTGCAGCCGGTCCAGCGCGGCCTTGAGGCGGTCGTAGTCGCGTGAGCCGACGCCGCGGCCGATGAAGCTCAAAATCTCATAGGGTGTCGCGCCCATCAGCCGCGACGGTCGCAGGCCAGCGTCGCGCGCCTCGACGATCTGACTGGCGGCCCAGATCAGCACGTCGGCGTCCCAGATGGTGGCCATGCCGTGCTCGGGCACGGCCTCGACGCGGATGACGATCGATCCTGCCTTGAAGTCGATCGGCGCCAGGCGCTTCGACTTGGCGAGAGAGAAGAACGGATAGGCCATGAGGTCCTGCGCGTCGCGAGGCGCGAGATCGCCGGGAAGCGCGCGAAACAGGTCGAGCTGTTCGCGCTCGGATGTCGGGCGAGGTCGTGCCGGCATGGTGGAAGCCGTCCGACGATCAGCGACCCGCGCGACCGGCGAACGCCGGCGGCAGGACGTCGTGGCGCTTGGCCGGAAGGACGGTGCCGCGGCCGGGATCAGACGTGGAGCTCTTCGCGCCGAGGTCGGCCCAGGACTGGAGGTCCTCGAAGGCATAGACGACGCGGCCGCCGAGCTTGCGGTAGGCAGGTCCAGTGCCGTAGGTGCGGTGCTTCTCCAGCGTCCGGCCGGACAGGCCTAGGAAGCGCGCTGCTTCAGGCGTTCTGAGAAATCGTTGCGGCACGCCGGTGGGATTGGCGGACATGATCGGGCCTCCGTGGGTTCGGTTCGCAGCGCCGAACATCGACGGCGAGCGAGGGCCACGTTGGCGGAGGACTGCCGCGAGGGGGGAGGGCGAAGATGATGGTCGCAAAATCGCACCCCCACTCAGGGGCTCGGGAGCGCGTCAGGCCCGACGTCGATGCAGGAGCTGGCGGTAGCCGCCGTCGATCATCCCGCGGCCGTCGCGGACGAGGCGGATGGTGGCATCCCGTAAGGCTGAGGTCTTCCACGGATCGGACGCGACGCGGTCCGCGCCGAAGATGACTGCGGGTTTCGCTAAGTCCCGGACAGTGATTTCAGAATGTCGCGGACACGGATTTCGGTAAGTCGCGGACAGCGATTCCGGAAAGTCGCGGACAGATAATTTCGGGCTGGGTGCGGATTTCGAGAGCGCCGCTTTGGCAGGTTC
>DRFF01000152.1 GCA_011050685.1 Aurantimonas coralicida | reverse complement strand
CGCCGTCGAGAAGGCGGGCGACAAAACGCAGACGTTCCTCCATCACCGAACTCTCTTTCCACGGCATCAACACCTCCGGCAAAAAGCCAAAAGTGTTACCCATGTGTCCGGTACAAAACGTCACCTATGTCTCAGGTCGGGCACAAATGTCCGGCCGGGAGACATGGGTTGCGGACCGCACCTAAGAGATGGGCGACACTTTCGGTCCACGGCGATGCGGCGTGACCGCGCTCGGGCGGCCATTCGCGCAGCCCCAAGTTCTTCGGCAAATCCACTTTACAGCGTATGGGCGGCCGCAAATCCGACTTCAAGGTCGGCCTTGAGATCGGCGACGTCCTCCAACCCCACCTGAAGCCGAATGAGCGCACCGCCGCCGGGACCCTTGGCGATGGTCCGGTCGCTCAAATCGACCGGAACGGCGAGGCTTTCGTGCCCGCCCCAGGAATAACCGAGCCCGAAGATCCGCAGCGCGTCCAGGAAGGCCGCAGCCTTTCGCGCATCGCCCTTCAACACGAAAGCGAACAGGCCGGTGGCGCCGCTGAATTGGCGCCGCCAAAGCGCATGGCCGGGAAACGAGGGAAGGGCGGGGTGAAGCACCTCGCTCACCTCCTCCCGGCTTTCCAGCCATTCCGCCAGGGCCAGCGCCGAGGCCTGATGGCGTTCCAGGCGGATGCCCATCGTCTTCAGTCCGCGCAAGACAAGGTAGATGTCGTCGGGCGCCGCGTTGACGCCGATCTGCATCTGGGTGTCGCGGAGCCGACCGTAGGTCGTCTTGGTCGCCGATACGCTGCCCATCATCACGTCGGAATGACCGCCCGGATATTTCGTCAGGGCGTGAATCGACAGATCGACGCCGTGATCGAGCGGCTTGAAGAACATCGGCGTCGCCCAGGTATTGTCCATCATGGTGACCGCCCCGCCGGCGTGGGCGGCATCGCAAACGGCCCGGACATCCATGATCTCGAACGTGTTCGAACCAGGCGCCTCGAGGACGACGGCTTTCGTTTCCGGTCGCATCAGCCCGGCGATACCCTCGCCAATATGCGGATCGAAATACTCGACCTCTACGCCCATGCGGGACAGGGTTCCGTCGCAGAAACGACGCGTGGGGTAATAGACCGAATCCACCACGAGACAGTGGTCGCCGCTCGACAGGTAGGCGAGCAAAGGGACCGTGACGGCGGCGAGCCCGGACGGCAGCAGGATGGTCCCGGCGGCTCCTTCCAGTTCGGTCAAAGCGTCTTCCAGGGCCTTGGTGGTCGGCGTGCCCCACAGGCCGTAGGTAAACGGCGCGCGAACTCTATTGTTCAGGCTTTCCGTCGAGGGAAAGAGGACTGTCGAGCCATGGACAACCGGCGGATTCACGAAGCCATACTGGGACTGTGGATCGTAAGGCCCATGCGCCAGACGGGTGTTGATGCCGTCCTGCCGTCCCCGGGAGAAATTGTCGGTGCTCAATTGTTCGGCTTTCTGATTGTACTCAAGACGACTGATCGGACTTATTGCCCAAAGCGAGGGGAAAAAAACGTCAACTGCTTGACCTGCACTTTTTTATGACATGTGATTGCCGTGCGAAATGAAGGACTTTGTCCCGAGGCCGCCATCTGCCGCATCGGACTGCGTACTTCGTTTGCCAATAATGTCATACCCAAAACCCAACCGGGAAGGTATCCTGATGAAATTGAAGCTTCTGACCGCGGTGCTCGGTCTCTCGATCGCAGGCCTGGCAGCTGGCGGCGCCTCGGCGCAGACCCTCCAGACTGTAAAAGATCGCGGGGCCCTTAAATGCGGCGTCAATACGGGTTTGCCAGGCTTCGCCTCGCAGAACGATCAGGGCGCTTGGCAGGGCCTCGACGTCGACTATTGCAAGGCGATCGCCGCCGCTGTGTTCGGTGACCCCAGCAAGGTTCAATATTCGCCGCTGTCGGCGGTACAGCGCTTTCCGGCGCTCCAGAACAGCGAAGTCGACGTTCTGGCCCGAAACACCACCTGGACCATGGACCGGGACACGAAGCTCGGGCTCACCTTCGCCGGCGTCAATTACTATGACGGCCAGGGCTTCATGGTGAAGAAGGAACTCAATGTCAGCTCGGCGCTGGAGCTCTCCGGGGCGACGGTCTGCGTGCAGAGTGGCACCACCACCGAACTCAACCTTGCGGATTTTTTCCGGACCAACAACATGGAATACAATCCGGTTGTCATCGAGTCGCAGTCGGACGTGAACTCCGCCTATGACAGCGGTCGTTGCGACGTCCTGACGACGGACGCGTCCGGTCTTGCCGCCTCGCGTCTCGAAATGGGCAATCCGGACGATCACGCGATCCTGCCGGAAATCGTCTCCAAGGAGCCGCTTGGACCCGCAGTGCGCCAGGGCGATACGGAGTGGCTCAACGTCGTGAAGTGGACGCACTACGCGCTGCTCAACGCCGAAGAGCTTGGGGTCACCCAGGCGAATGTCGAAGAGATGCTGGATTCGGAAAATCCGGAAATCCGTCGCCTCCTCGGCAAGGACAAGAACTTCGGCGAGTCGATCGGCGTGTCGCAGGATTGGGTGGTCAACATCGTCAAGGCCGTCGGCAACTACGGCGAGATCTTTGAGCGCAACATCGGTGTCGACACGCCGCTCAAGATCCAGCGTGGCCAGAATGCCCTCTGGACCAAGGGCGGTCTGCAGTACGGTATGCCGATCCGCTAATCGATAACAACGGAGCGGGCGCCTTTCGGCGTCCGCTCCGACCGGCATTGACGCTCGTCGCCCATCGGGTGGCGGGAGCGAGATTTTGTGCACCGCTTGGGAACCGAAATGACCGCCGACATCCATCCGTCGTCACGCGAGCGTGGCGGTGACTCGCTTCTGACCAATCCGACCGTCCGCAGTATCGTGATCCAGGTCCTCTTGGTTGTCGGTCTGGTGGCTTTCGCTTGGTGGATCATCGACAACACCGCGCAAAATCTCGCCGCAGCGAATATTGCATCAGGCTTTGGATTCTTGGAATCCCGGTCTGGATTCGACATCGCCCAGACGCCGATCGCCTACTCCAGCAATTCCACCTATGGACAAGCGATCCTGGTCGGCATCGCCAACACGCTGATCATCGCGGCGAGCGGTGTTATCGTGGCGACGATCATCGGCTTCCTGGTCGGAATCGGAAGGCTGTCGCACAATTTTCTCATCCGCACGCTCTCGACCATTTATGTCGAGACGTTCCGCAATATTCCGCCGCTGCTGGTTATTCTGTTCTGGTATTTCGGGGTTCTCTCTGTCTTGAGCGGACCGCGTGGGGTCGCGGAAAGTCCAATCGGGGTCTATCTCACCAATCGCGGCCTGCAGATTCCGAGCGTACTGTTCCAGCCGCTCGCCTGGGCTGCCTTCGCGGCTTTCCTGGTCGGCATCCTGGCGACGATGTGGCTCGCCCGTTACAGCCGGAAGAAGCAATTGGCCACCGGCGAGCGCACGCCCGTGCTTTGGCCCGCGATCGGGATGATCGTCGGGCTGCCGATCGTCGTGTTCCTGGTGACCGGCCTGCCGGCCGCGCTGGAGTTTCCGGCGGCGAGTCGGTTCAACCTGGCCGGCGGCTTCCAGCTCCGGCCGGAGTTCATCGCGCTGTTGCTGGCGCTGTCGATCTATACGGCTGCCTTCATCGCCGAGATCGTGCGCGCCGGCATCCTCTCGGTTGCCAAGGGGCAGACCGAGGCGGCGTCGGCGCTTGGCCTGAAGCGCGGGCAATTGCTGCGACTGGTCGTGGTGCCGCAAGCCTTCCGGGTGATCATCCCACCGCTGACCAGCCAGTACCTCAACCTGACCAAGAACTCCTCTCTCGGGCTGGCGATCGGCTATCCCGAGCTCGTCGCGGTTGGATCTACGGTTCTCAACCAGTCGGGTCAGTCGATCGAGGTCGTGGTCATCTGGATGGTCGTCTATCTGGGAATCAGCATCACGGTTTCGCTGCTGATGAACTGGTTCAACTCGAAAATGGCGCTCGTCGAGCGTTGACGAAGGGCGCGTAGGACCATGGAAGAACAAGTCGCCCGCTTCGTCGCGACCGAGCAGAAACAGCCGCTCCCGCCCCCGCCAAGCGAGAGGGGCATCATCGGAACGACCCGCCGCAACCTGTTCGCCACGCCGCTCGATTCGGTGTTGAGCATCCTTGCAGGATTGATCATTGTCTGGGGGGCGTGGAACATCGTTAACTGGGCCTGGATCGACGCCACCTTCACGGGAAGCGACCGGGAAGCCTGCCTCGGGGAGGGGGGCGCATGCTGGGCCTTCGTCGGGGCGAAATTCAGCCAGTTCATGTACGGCGTCTATCCGTTCGGTGCGCGCTGGCGGATCGATTTGTCCGTGGTAATGCTGATCGTGCTCGTTGCCGGGATCGCCATACCGCGTATTCCGTTCAAGCGGATCAATGCGATGCTGCTGTTCGCGGTCTATCCGGTGGTGACGCTGATCCTGCTCACCGGCGGGCGGTTCTCGTTCTCCGGCGGCGGGGTGACGCTGCTGCTTTTGCTCGCCGCTGCCATCACGATCAGCGATGTGGCATCGCGCCCGGAGATCGGTTTCGGTAGCCTGATGAAGACTGCCGTCGGGTTGGCTCTGTTCGGCGTGTTGGCGCTGTTTTTGTCGAATATTGTCAACGGTGCCTCGGTCGATTTCCTTGATCTGCGATTCTCGACGCTCACGCTTGTCGCGTTTCTGGCAAGTCTCGGTTCGATAGCGGTGGCTGTCCTCACCGGATTCCGTTCCCAAGAGATCAGTCGACTCCGCCTGCTGATGCCGATTGTCGCGGTCGTTCTCTTTGTCTTCGTGATGACCGCCAATTTTGGGTTGCGGCCGGTGCCAACCAATCTGTGGGGCGGCCTGATGTTGACGCTCGTCGTCGCGCTGAGCGGTATCGCCGCCTCGCTTCCGTTGGGTGTCATCCTCGCCCTCGGCCGGCGATCGGACATGCCTGCGGTGCGGCTATTCTCGGTGATCTTCATCGAGTTCTGGCGCGGCGTGCCGCTGATTACCGTCCTGTTCATGGCGAATTTCATGCTGCCGCTGTTCCTGCCCGAGGGCGTTAGCTTCAATCAGCTTTTGCGGGCACTCGTCGGCGTCGCGCTGTTCTCGGCGGCCTACATGGCGGAGGTGATCCGCGGCGGCCTCCAGGCCATACCAAAAGGTCAGTATGAAGGCGCCGACGCCATGGCGCTGACCTACTGGCAGAAGATGCGCCTGATCATCCTGCCGCAGGCTCTGAAACTGGTGATTCCGGGAATCGTCAACACCTTCATCGGGCTCTTCAAGGATACCAGCCTGGTCTACATCATCGGTCTGGCCGACCTTCTCGGCACGGTGCGCCGTGGCTTCAACGATCCAAGCTGGATCACCCCCTCCACGCCGGCGACCGGCCTCGTCTTCGCCGCGTTCATTTATTGGTTGTTCTGCTTTTCCATGTCGCGCTACTCGATCTACACTGAGCGGCGACTGGATACCGGACACACACGCTAGAGCATCGGACGACAATATGAATGCGTTCTGCCAGCCCCTGGCCCACCGATTGCCCCGCGCCGGATGGCGCGGAAAGGTCGATCGGCGAGACTGGAATCCTGCCGTTTGCCAGAGGCAAACAGGCGGGTGGGTTTCCGGTCGCCGGGCGCCGTTCTCGGGCGAACATGGGTCCTATCCATGTTCGCTGACCCTTGAACTGTCGGCCGGCTTGACCGTAGCGCCGCTACGTTCGTCGCCGCCCTCCGCGTGGATTACCTCGGCGAACCGAAAAACAGAACCGCGTCCATATTATCTTCCGATGCTCTAAGGATCCGACCATGGCTGTCGATACCCAAACCAAGGCGCAACCAACACCGATGCAGGTCTCCGACGAGATCGCCGTCGAACTCTCGGGCGTCAACAAGTGGTTCGGGGAATTCCACGTTCTCCGCGACATCAATCTGACCGTTCGCACGGGCGAACGCATCGTCGTCTGCGGTCCGTCGGGATCCGGCAAATCGACGATGATCCGCTGCATCAACCGGCTGGAGGAGCATCAAAAAGGCCGCATCGTCGTGGACGGCATCGAACTGACCAACGATCTGAAGAAGATTGACGAGGTGCGGCGCGAAGTCGGCATGGTGTTCCAGCATTTCAATCTCTTCCCGCATTTGACCATTCTGGAGAACTGCACGCTGGCCCCGATATGGGTGCGCAAGATGCCGAAGAAGAAGGCCGAAGAGGTGGCCATGCATTACCTGTCGCGGGTGAAGATCCCCGAGCAGGCGACCAAATACCCCGGCCAGCTCTCCGGCGGCCAGCAGCAGCGCGTGGCCATCGCCCGGTCGTTATGCATGAGCCCGAAGATCATGCTGTTCGACGAGCCGACCTCGGCGCTCGACCCGGAGATGATCAAGGAAGTGCTCGATGTGATGGTCGGTCTCGCCGAAGAGGGGATGACGATGTTGTGCGTCACTCACGAGATGGGCTTTGCCCGCCAGGTCGCCAATCGTGTGATCTTCATGGACGCCGGCCAGATCGTCGAGCAGAACGAGCCGGAGCCGTTCTTCACCAATCCGCAACACGAGCGCACCAAGCTCTTCCTCTCGCAGATCCTTCATTGACCTGGTCGTCGGGCGCGTTTACGCGAATCGCCTGGTCGTGCAGATGATCGGCGTTCGATAAGCGACGCCGTGCGGGGCAGCAACGTGACGTCTTGCGCGGACGCGATGTTGCCTGTCAGGACTTCGGTTCCCCGGATTTCGATGAACATTTCGCGCGAGGATTGGTGATTTGTCCGAGCGAACATCCGAAAGCAGAGCGGCGCCGTCGCCGGCTCCTGTTCCCGCGACGATCGAACTGGTCGACGCGCAGGCGATCGCGTCCACCCCGAGTTGGGCCATCATTGGAATCTTCTTCATCCTCCTGTTCGGCGGATTGTATCTGACGGCAAGCTTCGTGCTGCCGGTCATCATTGCCCTGCTGTTCGCGTTGGTGATGAGCCCGGTGGTGCGATTCCTGCGTCGCCGGTTGAAAATCTGGGAGCCGATCTCTGCGTTCGTCCTCGTGATCGGCACGACGATGACGCTGATTTCAGGCTTCTACATGCTCAGCGATCCCATCGCGAAGATCGTCAACGACGCGCCTCGTTACGCCGCGGCCGTGGATGCGGAGATGCGGACTGTCAAGAACCGGCTCGAACGCCTCCGCTCGGCTCAGGAGAATGTGGAGAAAACCGCGAAAAGCGCCGCCGGAGGGGCGACGGACAATGAGGTTGTCGTCAAGAACCCCGGCCTCGTCGACAATGCCGCGACCGCAGTGCCGCAGATGCTGGCTTCTGTCGGCTTCACTCTGGTGTTTTTGTTTTTCCTCCTCGCTTCGGGCGACCTGTTTTACCAGAAACTCATACGGTCGATGCCGACGCTGGCAGACAAGAAGCGCGCGCTTCACATCGCGCACGACATCGAGCGCGAACTCTCGCGTTATCTGTTCACCATCACGATGATCAACGCCGGTCTGGGCATCGCGGTCGGGACGCTGTTGTGGTGGGTCGACATGCCGACTCCCGTCGTCTTCGGCGCTCTGGCGATGCTGCTTAACTTCATTCCCTATATCGGTGCGTTGATTGGCATGGCGATTGTCGGGGTGATCGCTCTCGCCGATTTCGGCAACTTGGCCCAAGCTCTGGTTCCAGTCCTGCTGTACCTCGCCTGCACGACAATCGAAGGCCAACTCGTGACGCCAACGATCGTCGGCCGACGGTTGGAGATGAATGCCGCCGCCGTCTTCCTCTCGGTGGCGTTCTGGGGTTGGATTTGGGGCGTGGTCGGCATGTTCCTCGCAGTCCCGGTCATGGTCGCTATCAAGGTCTTCGCCAGCTATGTCGAACCGCTCGCGCCGCTCGGCGATTTTCTATCGGCCGAAACAAAACGAACGCCGGACGAAGACGACTGATAACGGCGCGCGGTGACAGAGACCTGTTCGAGGATGCCGAACGGGGGTGTCCGGCCAGGCGCGGCGCGCAGGGCTCGGTGGAACGCGCCCCGGCTGACCCAGTTCAAAGCCCCACCGCAGGCCGGGCCCGCCGCGCCTTGCGGTGTTGCGGACCTCGCCCGATGCGCCACGTCGCGCTCATCCCGCTCCTCGCCAGGTATCGGCGCGAAGGTGCCGGGAATGGCCGGTCGCCTGGGTTCCTGTCACTGCAGATTGGTGTGATGCCGAACACGTCGGCACCCTTCACAGATGCCCAATAAAAAACCGGCGGCCCACTGGGCCGCCGGTCGTTGTTCGGGATAGGACCCTGTCTGACTAGCGCTTGGCGGTCGTTGCGACCGGTTTCACCAGCGCGGTGATGCGCCGGAGCGTGACACGCCGGTTCTCAGCGTTCGCCGCTTGCGTCTTGACCTTCAGGTTCTGCTCGCCATAGCCCTGCGTGATCAGGTTTTCCGGCGGGACGTCGAAGTACTGCGACAGCGCCGAGGCGACAGCCTCCGCTCGGCGATCGGACAGCGCCAGATTGGCGATTTCGCTGCCCACCGCGTCGGTATGCCCCTCGACCAGGAAGGTCTCGGCGGGGTTTTCCTTGATGACACGCGCGATCGCATCGGCCACCGCCTGCAAATCATCGACTTCGCTTTGCTCGATGGCGGCGGAGCCGAATGCGAAGTTGATCGTATTGAGGTCGATCCGGCGCACCTTGTCGCGAATGCGCTCGGAGCGTCTCACCTCATCGATTGAGTAGATGCGCTCGACGGTCTCGACCGGCGGTGCGACGATTGTGCGGTAGTAGAGCTCCTCGTCCGGTTCCGCCACGTCGACGATGTATTGGTCTTCCGGAATCGTCAGAACGACTGGAGCGAGATCCGCCGCCGGATCATAGTAGTAATCCGGGCGTTCGGTACCGTCCTGGTACGGATCGTAGAACAGAACGACCTCGCGTCCGTCCGGCAATACCCGGGAGCGCTGGATCACGTCGCCATACCGGTTGGTGATCGTCACGACCTGGATGCCGTTCGGTCGGACCACGGTCTGGCGGGTCCGACCGCCCGAAAGACGCTCATAGTAGCGCTCCTCGGCGTCGACGGCGATACGGTCGTCGTCATTGCCGCGGATGAAGTAGGCGGCGGCGCCACCGACCAGCGCGCCGGCGACGCCGGCGCCCACGATCGACAGGATGTCGCGATCGCCGACACGCTCGACGACTTCGGCGCCGGGCGGAAGTTCCGGCTGCCCAACCACAGTGGTGTTGTTGACAGTCGTATTGTTCACGGTCGCGTTGTTGGTCGTGCTGTTGTCGTTGATAGTGGTCTGCGACGAGCCTTCGGCCGGCGCCGAGATCCGCTCTCCCTGCTCCGCAGTGATCGAGGGCACTTCGACAGGCTGGCTCAATTGCTGCACTTGCGCGTCGCTTGCGCTGATCTGGCCGGCGGGGACAGTGGCTTCCTGAATCTCGGCCGATACGGGCTTCGGATCTTCGACCGGAGCTGCTGCCGGTGCTGGCGCTGGTTCTGCCGCGGCGGGCGCTGGTTCGGCCGGAGCTTCGGCAGCGGGTGCGGGCTCAACCGGCGCAGGTTCAGCGGGCGCAGGCTCGGCCGGAGCCTCAGCAGCGGGCTCCTCGACGGGGGCTGGTTCAGCAGGTGCTGCCTCGGCAGGAGCCGGTTCGGCGGGCGCAGGCTCGGCCGGAGCCTCAGCAGCGGGCTCCTCGACCGGGGCTGGTTCAGCAGGTGCTGCCTCGGCAGGAGCCGGTTCGGCGGGCGCAGGCTCGGCCGGAGCCTCAGCAGCGGGCTCCTCGACCGGGGCTGGTTCAGCAGGTGCTGCCTCGGCAGGAGCCGGTTCGG
>DRFF01000151.1 GCA_011050685.1 Aurantimonas coralicida | reverse complement strand
CGTCAATCCGGGTTCGAAGGCCGATCGACTGATCTCGGTGTCGTCACCCGCAGCGGGACGGGTCGAGCTGCATGAAATGGCGATGGAAGGCGAGGTGATGCGGATGCGCGCCCTCAAGGAAGGCCTGGCTATCGCGGCGGGAGAGACGATCGCGCTGGCGCCGGGAGGAAAACACCTGATGTTTTTCGGCGTCGCCGAGCCGTTCGAGGAAGGCGCCAGCGTTGCGGTAACCCTTACCTTCGAGCACGCCGGTGCGGTGGAGGCTGCGCTGGCTGTGCTGAGCTCCGGCGCGACGCAAGCCGAACAGAAGTAGCGATTCGCTGCGTTTCGGGCTTCGATCGTGAGATCGACTTCGCCGGGGGGAAGGTACCGACTTCCCGGCGAGGCTCCACGGACTTCCACGCCGCGACAAACGAAAAAGCCGCCTGGATTTCTCCCGGCGGCTCCGCGTCTCTTGCGAGACTGTGCGGCCCTCGCTTCCCGACTCGCCAGTACATCCGTGGTCGGACGGGAAGCTAAAGGCCTTAGGCGCATCGACCTGAGTGTCAGGGACGCGTTGCACCATCCTTATATGGATAACGCTTGTAGCTTGCGCAAGGCTGACCATTCGCCAGGGCACCGATATCCCGACCTGCGACCGGCGGCCCGATAATTTTTGTATGGTCAGTTGACCAAATGCCTTGTGGCGGCGCACCACAGCAAATGAGCACGCCTGCGCCGTGCCGAGAGCCCGGCGCCGAAAAATCATCGTTCAACCGGAGTGATGCCCCATGACCGTCCAGCCGAACTCGATCGAGGCGCGCGACATCGCGTTCCACCTGCACAGCTACACCAATGCCCGCAAGCACGAGACGAACGGCCCGGTGGTGATCGACAAGGGCGAGGGAGTGTTCGTGACCGACACCGACGGCAACCGCTATATCGAGGCGATGGCGGGGCTGTGGAGCGTCGCAGTCGGCTTCGGCGAAAAGCGCTTGGTCGACGCCGCGGCGAAGCAGATGGGCAAGCTGCCCTACTACCACACCTTCACCCACAAATCGCATTCGCCGGCGATAGAACTCGCCGAGAAGCTGGTCGCCATGGCGCCGGTGCCGATGTCGAAGGCTTATTTTACCAATTCCGGCTCCGAAGCCAACGACACCATGATGAAGCTGGTGCGCTATCGCTCCAACGCGCTCGGTCAGCCGCAGAAGAAGAAGTTCATCAGCCGCATGCGCGGCTATCACGGCGTCACGCTGGCCTCGGCCAGCCTGACCGGCCTTGTCAACAATCACCGCGATTTCGACCTGCCGATCGAGGGCGTCCTGCACACGACCTGCCCGCATTACTGGCGCGAGGGCCGCGACGGCGAGAGCGAGGAGGATTTCGCTACCCGCTGCGCCGAGGATCTCGAAGCGATGATCCAGGCGGAGGGGCCGGAGACGATTGCCGCCTTCATCGGCGAGCCGGTGATGGGCGCGGGCGGTGTCGTGGTGCCGCCAGCGACCTATTGGGAGAAGATCCAGGCCGTGCTCAAGCGGCATGACATCCTGCTGGTCGCCGACGAGGTGATCTGCGGGTTCGGCCGCACGGGCGAGATGTTCGGCTCGCAGACCTATGGGATCGAGCCGGACATCATGACGCTGTCGAAGGCGCTGTCCTCGTCCTATCTGCCGATCTCCGCGCTGCTGATCAACGAAAAGGTTTATGGTCCGATCGCCGACCGGTCGGCCGAGATTGGCACGCTCGGTACCGGCTATACGGCGTCCGGTCACCCGGTGGCAGCGGCGGTGGCGCTGGAGAACCTCAAGATTATCGAGGAGCGCGATCTTGTCGGCAACGCCCGCGAGATGGGAACGCTGATGCAGTGCCGGTTGCGCGAGTTGGAGAATCATCCGCTGGTCGGCGAGGTGCGCGGCGTCGGGCTGATCGCGGCGATCGAACTCGTCACCGACAAGAAGGCGAAGGTCGCGATGCAGCCGCCCGGCGCGATGGCGGCGCAAGCCTTCGCCATCCTGCAGAAGAATGGCGTCATCTCGCGCGCCATTGGCGATGCCTTGGCCTTCTGCCCGCCGCTGATCATCGAGGCCGGGCACATCGACACGATCGTCGAGACGACGCGGCGCAGTCTGGACGAATTGCAGGCGAGTCTTTGAAGCGCGCCATCAGGATTCGATGCAGTCGCTTTAGGTAAATTGCTGACGGAGCATATAAGCTACGAACCATACGATTCGGCTTCATTTGTTGACATAAGCATATGTTTATGTGATCTGCGGGCGACAAACCGGGATCGATGACGCTATGACCGACACATTCGACCAACTCTTCGGACCGCTGACCGAAGGCCGGTCGCCGGCGGAGGCCGCGGAGGCGCTGCGCAAGGCGGCGGGCGAACGCATTCTCGTGCTCGACGGTGCCATGGGCACCGAGATCCAGCTGCTTGGCCTCGGCGAGGATGATTTTCGCGGGCATCGCTTCGGCGCCTGCGAATGCCATCTGCAGGGCAACAACGACCTTCTGAACCTGACGCAGCCCAAGGCGATCGAGGAGATCCATTATTCCTACGCCATCGCCGGCGCGGACATTCTGGAAACCAACACCTTCTCGTCGACCTCCGTTGCCCAGGCCGACTATCAGATGGAGGCGGAAGTCTATGAGCTGAACCGTGACGGCGCGCGGCTTGCCCGCCGCGCCGCCATCCGCGCCGAACAGGCGGACGGCAAGCGCCGCTTCATCGCCGGCGCGCTCGGGCCGACCAACCGCACGGCGTCGATGTCACCTGACGTCAACAATCCCGGCTATCGGGCTGTTTCCTTTGACGATCTGCGGATCGCCTACAGCGACCAGCTGCGCGGGCTGATCGACGGCGGTGCCGATCTGATCCTCATCGAGACGATCTTCGATACGTTGAACGCCAAGGCGGCGGTCTTCGCCTGCGAGGAAATCTTCGCGGAGAAGGGCGTGCGCCTGCCGCTGATGATCTCCGGCACGATCACGGATCTCTCCGGCCGCACTCTGTCGGGGCAGACGCCGACCGCCTTCTGGCATTCGCTGCGCCACGCCAGGCCCTTCACCATCGGGCTCAACTGCGCGCTCGGCGCGGCGGCGATGCGCGACCATCTGGCGGAAATTTCCGGCGTCGCCGATACACTCGTCTGCGCCTATCCGAATGCCGGCCTGCCGAACGAATTCGGCGAATACGACCAGAGCCCCGAGGCCATGGCGAAAGAGGTCGCTGTCTTTGCCGCAGAGGGGCTGGTCAACGTCGTCGGCGGCTGCTGCGGCTCGACGCCGGACCACATCAAGGCGCTGGCGGAGGCGGTGGCCGGCTATCAGCCGCGCCAGGTGCCGAAGACCAAGCCGCTGATGCGCCTGTCCGGCCTGGAGCCGTTCACGCTGACGCCGGAGATTCCGTTCGTCAATGTCGGCGAGCGCACCAACGTCACCGGTTCGGCGAAATTCCGCAAGCTGATCACAGCCGGCGATTTCGCCGCCGCGCTCGATGTCGCCCGCGATCAGGTGGCGAACGGCGCCCAGATCATCGACGTCAACATGGACGAGGGCCTGATCGACTCCAAGCAGGCGATTATCGAATTCCTCAACCTCGTCGCCGCCGAGCCGGACATCGCGCGGGTGCCGGTGATGATCGATTCCTCCAAGTTCGAGGTGATCGAGGCGGGGCTGAAATGCGTCCAGGGCAAGCCGCTGGTGAACTCGATCTCGATGAAGGAGGGTGAGGCGGCGTTTCTCGAACAGGCGCGGCTGGTGCGCGCCTATGGCGCGGCGGTCGTCGTCATGGCGTTCGACGAAAAAGGCCAGGCCGACACGATCGAGCGCAAGGTTTCGATCTGTACCCGCGCCTACAAGCTCCTGACCGAAGAGGCGGGCTTTCCGCCGGAGGACATCGTCTTCGATCCGAACATCTTTGCGGTCGCGACGGGCATCGAGGAGCACAATGGCTACGGCGTCGACTTCATCGAGGCGACGCGCCAGATTCGCGAGACCCTGCCGCATGTCCATATCTCGGGCGGCGTGTCGAATCTGTCCTTCTCGTTCCGCGGCAACGAGGCCGTGCGCGAGGCAATGCACGCCGTGTTCCTCTACCACGCCATCCAGGCGGGGATGGACATGGGCATCGTCAATGCGGGTCAACTGGCGGTCTATGACTCCATCGATGCGGAACTGCGTGAGGCCTGCGAGGACGTCGTGCTCAACCGCAGCGACGACGGGACCGAGCGGCTTCTGGATCTGGCCGAGCGCTGGCGCGGGCAAGGCGGCCAGGAGGCGAAGGCGAAGGATCTGACCTGGCGCGAGAAGCCGGTGAACGAACGGCTCGCCCATGCGCTGGTCAACGGCATTACCGAATATATCGACGCCGACACCGAGGAGGCGCGGCAGGCCGCCGAGCGCCCGCTGCACGTCATCGAAGGGCCGCTGATGGACGGCATGAACATCGTCGGCGACCTGTTCGGCGCCGGCAAGATGTTCCTGCCACAGGTGGTCAAGTCGGCGCGCGTCATGAAGCAGGCGGTGGCGCTTCTGCTGCCTTACATGGAGGAGGAGAAGCGGCTGAACGGCGGCGAGGGGCGGAAGAACGCTGGCAAGATATTGATGGCGACGGTCAAGGGCGATGTCCACGACATCGGCAAGAACATCGTCGGCGTCGTCCTCGCCTGCAACAATTACGAGGTCATCGATCTCGGCGTCATGGTGCCCTCGGCGAAGATCCTCGAGACCGCGCGTCGGGAAGAGGTCGACATCATCGGCCTGTCCGGCCTGATTACGCCATCGCTCGACGAAATGGCGCATGTCGCCTCCGAGATGGAGCGCGAGGGCTTCGACATTCCGCTCTTGATCGGCGGGGCGACGACAAGCCGCGTGCACACGGCGGTGAAGATCGATCCGCGCTATGATCGTGGCCAGACGGTCCACGTCAACGACGCCTCGCGCGCGGTCGGCGTCGTCTCCAACCTTTTGTCGGCGGAGGCGAAGTCAGGCTTCGTCGACGGCATTCAGGCGGAATATCGCAAGGTGGCCGAGGCGCACGAAAAGGGCGAGCGCGACAAGCAACGCCTGCCGCTGACCAAGGCTCGCGCCAACGCTTTCCAGCCGGATTGGGCGGCTTTCGAGCCGACGACGCCGTCCTTCACCGGCGTCAAGGTTTTCGACGATTGGGATCTGGAGGAGCTGTCGCGCTATATCGACTGGACGCCGTTCTTCCAGACCTGGGAGCTGAAGGGCCGCTATCCGGCGATCCTGGAAGACGAGAAGCAAGGGGAGGCGGCGCGGTCGCTGTTTTCCGACGCGCAGGCGATGCTCAAGCAGATCGTCGAGGAAAGATGGTTCCGGCCCCAGGCGGTGATCGGTTTCTGGCCGGCGAACGCTGTCGGCGACGATATCCGGCTCTACACCGGCGACGACCGCCAGGACGAGATCGCGACCTTCTTCACCCTGCGCCAGCAGCTCGCCAAACGTGGCGATCGGCCGAACCTCGCGCTATCGGACTTTATCGCGCCGGCGGGCAGCGGCAAGGCCGATTACGTCGGCGGCTTCGTCGTCACGGCCGGGATCGAGGAGGAGGCGATCGCCAATCGCTTCGCCAAGGCCAATGACGACTATGCCTCGATCATGGTGAAGTCGCTCTCCGACCGTTTCGCAGAGGCCTTCGCGGAGTTGATGCACGAGCGGGTGCGCCGGGAGTTCTGGGGCACTTCGCCCGACGAGACTTTTTCGCCGGACGCGCTGGCTGGCGAGCCCTATGCCGGCATCCGGCCGGCGCCGGGCTATCCCGCCCAGCCCGATCATACCGAGAAGGCGACATTGTTCCGGCTGCTCGACGCGGAAGCGAAGATCGGGGTAAAGCTGACGGAAAGCTACGCCATGTGGCCGGGATCGTCGGTGTCTGGCCTTTATATCGGGCATCCCGACTCGTATTATTTCGGGGTTGCCAAGGTCGAGCGCGATCAGGTCGAGGACTACGCCCGGCGCAAGGGGATGGCCGTCGGCGAGGTCGAGCGCTGGCTTGCGCCGGTCCTGAACTATGTTCCGAAATCGGCGGAGGCGCCGCGGGCGGAGGCGGCCGAATAGGCGGGGCAATCCGGATACATGACGATCGCCGTGGAGACCCAACCCACCTTTGCGGCGTGCCCAGCGCGAAAATTTCTCACAAGCGAGCGGGAATTTGGAACGCACGACGCTGCGATGCGGTATCGTAGGGACTATATACTGTCGTGACGATCAGTGAGGCGGCGAGGTCGCGGGCGGTGCGGCAACCGTTTCTCCCGACAAACGGGATGGAAGAGCCGGCGGCAGACGGGCGCGAGCGCTTACGCCGGATGGGCGGATCGCTGTGAGTGGTGCAACGCGCCGATTGCGAATGGAAAAGGACGAAACCCGATGAGTTCTCTCGCTCTCCAGATGGAACGTGCGCCGGAAACCGCCTTTCCCATTCCGGCAGGCGTCTTCGCTGAGACGGTGACGTCGGTCACGCACTACACGGACAGCTTGTTCTCGTTCCGCATCAGCCGGCCGCAGAGCTTCCGGTTCCGCTCGGGCGAATTCGTCATGATCGGTCTGCCGAACGCGGAGAAGCCGGTTTTTCGCGCCTATTCGATCGCCAGTCCCTCGTGGGACGAGGAACTGGAGTTCTTCTCGATCAAGGTGCCGGACGGACCGCTGACCGAGCATCTGCAGAAGATTACCGTTGGCGACACCGTGCTGATGCGCAAGAAGTCGACCGGCACGCTGGTGCTCGATGCGCTGAAGCCCGGCAAGCGGCTGTTCCTGTTCTCGACCGGCACCGGAATCGCGCCCTTCGCCGGCGTCGTTCGCGATCCGGAAACCTACGAGAAGTTCGATCAGGTGATCCTGACCCAGACCTGCCGGTTCGAGGCCGAGCTGGCTTACGGGCGGGATCTGGTCGCGGCGGCCCGATCGGACGAATTGATGAGCGAGTTCATCGGCGACAAGCTGCTGTTTCATGCGAGCGCGACGCGGGAGGGCGAAACCCGCCGCCACCGGATCACCACGTTGATCGAGACCGGTCGCCTGTTCGACCAACTCGGCATTCCGCCGCTCGATCCGACCGATGACCGGGCGATGATCTGCGGCTCCATGGCGATGCTGAAGGATACCGAGAAGCTGCTCGACGCGCGCGGCTTCGTGGAAGGCGGCAACAGCCGGCCGGACACTTACGTCGTGGAGCGGGCGTTCGTCGATTGACGGAGCATCGTCGCTTGGTAGGAGTTGCTTGAAGGAGCGATATACCTCCTGTAAGTTCAAACAAAACTTCAGGGGCAGCCATATGACGAAGCATGGAGGATTTACCGTGAAAGGCGGCCGCAGCGCAAAAGGCGGCGGGACGAAGCGGGATGCTTCAACGGGACAATTCATTGACCGAGGGCGTTTTTCCGGCAGTCACTACACTTCGACTGATGGTCGAGCTGCGAAACGCGATGCCTCTACGGGGCGATTTGTTGAACGCGAGGTGCTAGGGCCTGACGGTAAGGTGAGGACCAGAATATCCCGTGACGTCATGCGAGAGGCTCTCTCCAGTTCATCACCTTCATCACCGACGAAACAGAAGTGACGGCTAACGAGGGATACTCGACCGCCTTCGAGCAAATCATTGATATCGATAATATCGACGATGACGTGGTCGGACATTTGGCTTACGCTTATTACAAGCGTGATAAACGCGAACTCGCACTGCGGGGCGATCTCGATCCGACCGTGCTAGCGCGACATCACTTGATGCTCACGCCGAGATTGATCCAGCAATATCGCGACAATGCGCTGCTGAGACTCGAAAGTTACGCCGAGGCCGTGCTGGATCGCTCACGCCCGCAGATCGAGGAAGAAACGCGAGTTACCGCTATTGAAGCCTCTGAGGCGCGAATTCTGTCAAGAATTCGGGCTGCCACAGCTTGGTGGCAAAACATCGTTTGGAACGTCGTCGCGTGGCTCATCACGCTCGCGATTACCGTACTCGTGCTGGCCTCCACGGGGGCCGTGTCGATCAATGTCGGTGGCTGATTGAGCGACATCGGAGCGAAGCGGACGGCACCCCACACCGGCCTGAAGGTCTTGGAACTCGCCCGCATCCTGGCCGGACCGTGGATCGGTCAGACGCTGGCCGATCTCGGTGCCGACGTGATCAAGGTCGAGAGCCCAGCCGGTGACGATACGCGCGGCTGGGGACCCCCTTTCATCGAACGGGACGGCGAGCGGACGGCCGCCTATTTCCACGCCTGCAATCGGGGCAAGCGGTCGGTGGTGGCGGATTTTGCCACCGAGGAGGGGCGGGCGCAGGTTCGCGAATTGGCGTCCGAGGCGGACGTTCTGATCGAAAATTTCAAGGTCGGCGGCCTGAAGAAATACGGCCTCGACTACGACAGCCTCAAATCCGTCAATCCGCGCCTCGTCTATTGCTCGGTCACCGGCTTCGGCCAGGACGGACCCTATGCGGGCCGGGCCGGCTACGATTTCATGATCCAGGGCATGGGCGGAATCATGAGCCTGACCGGAGCGCCGGACGGCGAGCCGCAAAAGATCGGCGTCGCCTTCGCCGATATCTTCACCGGGCTGTATGGGACGATCGCCATCCAGGCGGCGTTGGCCGATCGCGAGCGGACGGGCCACGGCCAGTTCGTCGACATGGCGCTTTATGACTGCATGGCCGGAGTCCTCGCCAACCAGGCGCTGAATTATTTCGCCACCGGAGTGGCGCCCCAGCGGCTCGGCAACGCCCATCCCAACATCGTGCCCTACCAGGTCTTTCCGGTCGCCGACGGCCACCTCATCATCGCCTGCGGCAATGATCGCCAGTTCGAGCGGCTCTGCGGCGTGTTGGGGTCGGGCGAACTGGCCAAGGACGAACGCTATCGGACCAACGAGGCGCGGGTCGCGAACCGCAACGCGCTCACGCCGATCCTGACGGCGGCGATCGGCGCATGGACACGCGACCGGCTTCTGGCGGAACTCGAGGTGGTCGGCGTGCCGGCGGGCCCGATCAATGATGTTGCGGACGTTTTCGCCGATCCGCAAATCCTGTATCGAAATATGAAGATCGCGCCGCAAGGCATTGCCGGTGTTCGCACTCCGATCGTTTACCGAGACGCCGAACTTTCCCTGGACCGGTCGGCGCCGAAGCTCGGCGAGCACCAGGGCGCGCGTTTCCGTATCGCCGCCGACTAAGCCGGCGGATCAGGCAAGGTGGTAGTTTTCCGGCACGCAATCCGCTCGCTGGCCACGCTTGAGATGGATGCGTCGGCAGGGACCATTTGCGATCTCGGGATCGACACAATCGGCCTCCACAGCGGGCGGACTTCGGGTCAGCCCGGCGCAGGCTCCGCGCGTTAAGCACTGGTTAACCCCATCCCGCTTAGATCGCCTTAGCAACCGAAAATTAACCGAGATGACCAAGACCCTAACCGACACCCGCCCCATCCGACTCAAGGGCCGCTCGTTTCTCGCCCTCGTTCTCGCGCCGGAACTTCCCTTCGACGCGTGGCTGACCCGGCTCGACGACCTTGCCGCCCGCTCCACCGGTTTTTTCCTGGGGCGGCCAATCGTGCTCGACGTTGAGGGGCTCGATATCGACCAGCCGCAGTTGAAGGAGCTGATCGGCGAACTCGGCGAGCGCAGTGTGCGGATCATGGGGATCGAAGGCGCGCGCGCGTCGCTGCTCGGCTTTGGTATGCCGCCGGCGATGAAGGGCGGCAGACCTGCCGCCGATTTCGAGCCACCGGTGGCAGAGGCCGCGCCGAAAAAGACGGAATCGACGAAATCCAAGACGGCGAGCAAACCGGCCACCGCGCAGGCACCGGACCCGCAGCCGGTCAAGGCGATGCCGTCGATCATCATCACGGAACCGGTGCGTTCCGGCCAGTCGGTGATCTTTCCCGAGGGCGACGTGACCATTCTGGGATCGGTGGCATCGGGGTCGGAGGTCGTCGCCGGCGGTTCGATCCACGTCTACGGAACGCTTCGGGGCAGGGCGATGGCGGGATCTGTCGGCAACGCTTCGGCGCGGATCTTCTGCCGCAAGCTCGAAGCCGAGCTGGTGGCGATCGACGGCCTCTACAAGACGGCCGAGGACATGGAACCGACATACCGAGGCCAGGCCGTACAGGTCTGGCTCGAAGGCGATACGATCAAGGCGGAAATTCTGGGCTGAGGCTGCAAGCGGCCGGAAAGCAGGAGAGCGAGATGGCAAAAGTAATCGTGGTGACCTCGGGCAAGGGAGGCGTCGGCAAGACGACCTCCACCGCCGCGCTAGGGGCGGCGCTGGCCCAGCGCGGTGAGAAGACGGTGGTCGTCGATTTCGACGTCGGCCTGCGCAATCTCGATCTCGTTATGGGAGCCGAGCGGCGCGTGGTCTACGACCTCATCAACGTTGTCCAGGGCGACGCGAAGCTGACGCAGGCGCTGATCCGGGACAAGCGTCTCGAGACGCTCTTTCTGCTGCCGGCCTCGCAGACGCGCGACAAGGACAACCTCACGTCCGAGGGCGTCGAGCTGGTGATGGAGGAGTTGAAAAAGACCTTCGACTGGGTGATCTGTGACAGTCCGGCCGGCATCGAGCGGGGCGCGACACTCGCCATGCGCCATGCCGACGTCGCTGTCGTCGTCACCAATCCGGAAGTGTCTTCGGTGCGCGACTCGGACCGGATCATCGGTTTGCTCGATTCCAAGACCGCCAAGGCGGAGCGCGGCGAGCGGATCGAGAAACATCTGCTTTTGACCCGCTACGACCCCGCCCGCGCCGAGCGCGGCGACATGCTGAAGGTGGAGGACGTTCTCGACATCCTGTCGATCCCGCTCCTCGGCATTATTCCCGAGAGCATGGATGTCTTGCGGGCCTCGAATCTCGGAACGCCGGTGACGCTTGGCGAGAATCAGAGCGCGCCGGCTCTCGCCTACAGAGACGCCGCCCGTCGCCTTGCCGGCGAACAGGTGCCGATGTCGATACCCGGCGAGAGGCGCGGCCTGTTTGGCAAACTCTTCGGACGGAGGGCGGCATGAGCCTTTTCAGTTTCTTCAGCAAACAGACCTCGGCGCCGATGGCGCGCGAGCGTCTGCAGATACTGCTCGCGCACGAACGGGCGACGGTCGGGCACTCCGATCTCGTGGCCCTGCTTCGGGAGGAAATTCTGGCCGTCATCGCCAAGCATGTGCAGGTTGATGGCGACATGGTGAGCGTCAAAATGGATCGCGGCGAGAACGTCTCGACCCTCGAGGTCGATATCGAGATCCCCACGACCGCCAGCGTGCGGGCGGCCTGACGGCCGCTCGCCCAACGAGCCCACCGCACGCGATCGCGGCGGCTCCTGACAGGAAAAGGAGACCAGCATGAGCCGAGTAACCCTCCTGGAGCGGTTGAAGGAACTGCAGCAGACGCCGAAGTTCCAGAACCGCGACATTCGCACGATCAGCTCCATTCTCTCGACCGAGGCGCTGGCCAAGCACGTCGAAGCCTGCGAGCAGGCCGCCGCGCGCTGACGCCAACCCCCTTCCATCGAGCACGATCGAGCGGCCCGGCTGCGCATTGCGCGGCCGGGCCGCGATGCGTTTCGGACACCCTGTTTGCGCGCGAAATCGCTTGCGCCATGGGTCGCGATCGTTACTGTGACGAATTGAGCGGAAATGGGCGAAATGCCCGATCCGCTCGAAGGACGGTTCCCCGGCTGCCAAGCGGCTGGGGCGAAGAGGGAATGCGACGGGCCGACCCAAGCAGGGGGCCTTCATCGCAGCCGACCCCGCGACTGTAGAGCGGCGAGGTCGTCACCGCCGACCCGTTCCGACGATGTCACCGGCATCGGCGGACGGATCGGAAAGCCACTGAAGCTTCGGCTTCGGGAAGGCGAGGCGGCGACTGAAGACCCGTGAGCCAGGAGACCTGCCGACCTTGGAAACCGCCGCAATCTCGCGGCCGTCACGGAGGTTGATATGACTGCAACTACCTATAGCATCGCCCAAGCCGAAGCACCGACGCGTATCGCGACCGGGCTTGCCGCGCTGGTTCTCGGAGCGTTTTTCGTCTTCGGCATCGGTTTCGCCCATTCGGCGGCGGTGCATGATTCGGCGCACGATGTCCGGCATTCCTACGGATTCCCCTGCCACTAAGCATTGGTTGCCCGGCTGCCATAGTGCGGACCGGGCTTTTGCTTTTTCGTATTGTTCAGAGCCGCCCGAGCATCTCGGCGCGGAAGGGGTATCGCTATGATTGTCAGATTCCTGTTGGCCGCGCTGGTTGCCGGCCTGTTTGTCGGTGTCGTGATGACACCAGTCCAATATTTGGGCGTGGTTCCGCTCATCCTCCAAGCCGAGGAATACGAGAGCGGGACGGCAGGACACGAGGCGCCCGGTGCCGATCTCGGCGGCCCGACGGAACGCCGGCAAGTGTCGACGCTGTTCGGCGGCGAATTGGTTCTCGCCAATGATCACGAGACGGCGGTGCAGGCGGACGACGAAACGGCGGGCGTATCTCCATTCTTCGGCCGCCTACTTGGCACGTTGTCGGCGAATATCGTGGCGGGCGGCGGCTTCGCGCTGATCCTTGCCGCAGTCAGCCTGCTCACCGGCCGCGCGATCACCCGGTCGAACGGCGTTCTATGGGGTTTGGCGGGCTTTGCGACCGTGGGGCTGGCGCCCGCGCTCGGACTGCCGCCGGAACTGCCGGCGATGCCGGCGGCGGACCTATTCGAGCGGCAGGTCTGGTGGGCCGCCGTCGTCGCGCTGACGGCCGGCGCGCTCTACCTTCTCGTGTTCCGACGCGAGCTGTGGGCCACATTGGCCGCAATCGTGATGCTTGCCGTGCCGCATGTAGTCGGCGCGCCGCATATCGCCGATCTGACGAGCCCGGTTCCGCCGACCCTTGCGGCGGAGTTCGCGGTCATTTCGCTGGCGACGACGGCCGTGTTCTGGGTCCTGCTGGGGCTTGGCGTTGGCCTCGCGATGGACCGGTTCGGGACGCGCGCGGCGTGAGTATCGCGCTCGGCGATGGCGTCACTCTCGTTCTTGGCGGAGCCCGCTCCGGCAAGAGCGCCCTTGCCGAGCGACTGGCCGAAGCAAGCGATCTTGCTCCCGTCTATCTCGCGACGGGCAGGGCTTTCGACGCCGAGATGGAGGGGCGCATCGGCGAGCACCGGGCGCGTCGAGGCAACAGCTGGCGAACGGTTGACGTGCCACTCGATCTGGTTGCCGCGATCGGATGCGAAGCCGGGCCGGAGCGCGTGGTCCTCGTCGATTGCCTGACGCTGTGGCTGACCAACCTCATGATGGAGGGGCGTGCGGTCGAGGCGGAATGCCAGGCGCTGGTCGACTGCCTCGCCGCGAGGCTTCCAGGTCCGGCGATCCTCGTTTCCAACGAGGTCGGGCTCGGGATCGTGCCGGACAACGAGATGGCCCGTGATTTTCGCGATCATGCGGGCCGATTGCACCAAGCGGTTGCGGCGGTCGCGGCGAAGGTCCTCTTCGTCGCTGCCGGCCTGCCGATGATATTGAAGGGCTGATCGCCGACCGCCACGGTCGAGATGATCGCGACAACGGAGGCACCGATGCAGGGCCAGAAGATTCCCGCCACCGTCATCACCGGCTTTCTCGGTGCGGGCAAGACGACGCTGATCCGCAACCTCCTGCAGAATGCCGGTGGCCGGAAGATCGCGTTGATCATCAACGAGTTCGGTGATCTCGGCGTCGACGGCGACATCCTCAAGGGCTGCGGTATCGAAACGTGCAGCGAGGACGACGTGGTGGAACTGACCAATGGCTGCATCTGCTGCACCGTGGCCGACGATTTCATCCCGACCATGACCAAGCTGTTGGAGCGCGATCGCCTGCCCGATCACATCGTTATCGAAACCTCGGGCCTCGCCTTGCCGCAGCCGCTGGTCGCGGCCTTCAACTGGCCGGAGGTGAAGACGCGAGTAACCGTCGACGGCGTCGTTACGGTGATCGATACGGCGGCGGTCGCGGGCGGTCGGTTCGCCGACGACGAGGTGAAGGTCGCGGCTCAGCGGGCGGCGGATGCGAGCCTCGACCACGACAATCCGCTGGAGGAGTTGTTCGAGGACCAGATCGCGGCAGCCGACCTCATCGTCCTCAACAAGGCCGATCTGGTCGACGCGCCGACATTGGAACGGGTGCGGCGTGAGATCGGGCAGAAGAGCGCGCGCGCGGTGAAGATCGTCACCGCGGAGGGCGGCAAGCTGCCGGCGGACGTGCTGCTCGGCATCGCGGCCGGCACGGAAGACCTCATCGCCGAGCGCAAATCGCATCACGAGATGGAGCATGAAGGCGAGGCGCACGCGCACGACCATGACGAGTTCGAGAGCTTCGTCGTCGACGCCGGCACTGTTCCTGATCCCGCGACCTTCGCAAAGGGTCTGTCGCGACTGATCGCGACCCACGACATCCTGCGGCTGAAAGGCTTCGCGGACGTGCCGGGCAAGCCGATGCGGCTGGTCGTGCAGGCGGTCGGCAAGCGTATCGAAACCTATTTCGACCGTGCCTGGGCACCTGGCGAAACCCGGGCCACGCGTCTTGTCGTCATCGGGCTGCACGACGGCCTCGACGCGGTGCGGATCGAGGCCGAGATTCAGGCGTTGGCCGGTAGCGCGGCAAAAGAAGCCGCCGAGTAGCGGGCGCTTTCCTTGCATCTCCTTCTCGCCCAGAAAGGCACGATCGACGACGGCGGCGAGGCGGTCGACCTCGGCCAGTCGCCGGCCGATGTCGTCGTGCTGTCGGCGGCCGACACGGAGATCGCT
>DRFF01000150.1 GCA_011050685.1 Aurantimonas coralicida | reverse complement strand
GGCCACCGCCGCGGATCACCGCTTCATGGCCGCCGCCATTCGCTATGCGATGCGCAATGTCGGGCGGACCGCGACCAATCCCTCCGTCGCGACCCTGATCGTTCGCGACGACGGTGAAGGCCCGCGAATCGTCGGGCGCGGTGTCACCGCGGTCGGTGGACGGCCGCATGCCGAGCCGGTGGCGCTGGCCGAAGCCGGAGCCCTGGCTAAGGGAGCGACCGCTTATGTCACGCTCGAGCCATGCGCCCATCATGGGCGGACACCGCCTTGCGCGGAAGCTTTGGTCGCCGCCGGCATTGCGCGAGTTGTATCGGCCGTCGCCGATCCCGATTCGCGGGTCGACGGCAAGGGGCACGCAATTCTCGCAGCCGCCGGCCTGGCCGTCACAAGCCGGCTTATGGCGGACGAAGCGGCGGAGACGATCTCCGGATATCTCAACCGGCATCGCAGGAAACGCCCGGAAGTGATTCTGAAGCTGGCGCTCTCGGCGAACGGAAAACTTGGATTGAAAGGGCAGGGACAGGTCAAGATCACCGGTCCGACCGCCAATGCCCAGACCCATTTGGCACGCACACGACACGACGCCATCCTGGTCGGGGCGGGGACCGTCCTTGGAGACGATCCACGCCTCGATTGCCGGTTGCCTGGGCTCGCCGACCGTTCGCCAACCCGAATCGTGCTCGATCCGCGATTGCGCACGACAGCTAAGATGTCCGTCGTGCGGACCGCGAGGGAAACGCCGACGCTGATCGCCACCTTCGCCGGTGCGGACCCGCATAAGCGCGCGGCGCTGGTCGCGGCCGGGGTCGGCTTCCTCGCCTGTGAAGCTGACCCGCAGACCGGCCGGATCGCGCTCCCCGAACTTCTCGAGGATCTCGCCGCCAGGGGCATGTCGAGCATTCTGGTCGAGGGTGGAGCGGAGACCGCGGCAGCTTTCCTCGACGAGGACCTCGTCGATCGGCTTGTGCTTCTGCGGGGCGAGGTCGTCATCGGCGAAGACGGTCTCGCGAGCCCGATCGATATCGCGGCTGCGCGGCGACGTTTTCGCCTGGTCCGACAGTATCGCTTCGGCGCCGACCACGCGTTCGAGTTCGCCCGGAGGGAAGCCTGATGTTCACCGGAATCGTCACGGATATAGGCCGGATCGACAACGTCGAACGACTTGATTCGGGACGCCGCTTCCGAATCGCGACCGCTTACGAGACGGCGTCGATCGCCATTGGCGCCTCGATCGCCTGTTCGGGAGTTTGTCTTACCGTAACGGCTCTATCCGGCGACACCTCGAATGACGGCTGGTTTGAAGTCGAGGCTTGGGAGGAGGCGTTGCGCCTGACCACCGCCGGGCAGT
Organism: Aurantimonas coralicida; assembly: GCA_011050685.1. GTDB lineage: Bacteria > Pseudomonadota > Alphaproteobacteria > Rhizobiales > Rhizobiaceae > Aurantimonas > Aurantimonas coralicida_A. Next base: position 4,215 of record DRFF01000150.1, on the reverse strand, counting down.
GGGCAGAGGGCACGGCCATCAATCTGGAGCGCTCGCTGAGAATCGGTGATGAAATCGGGGGCCATCTGGTCTCCGGACACATCGATGGTCTGGCGGAAATTTTCGCCGTCGAGGTGGAGGGCGAGGCGGTCCGGTTCCGCTTGCGCGCGCCCCAGGATCTGAAGCGATACATCGCCAGAAAGGGATCGGTCTGTCTCGATGGCACGTCGCTGACGGTCAATTCCGTTACCGACGATCGCTTCGACGTTCTCCTCATACGCCATTCGTTGGAGGTCACGACCTGGGGTGACCGCCGCCAGGGCGATAGCATCAATCTTGAGGTCGATCAGATTGCGCGCTATGCCGAGCGCCTGTTCGGCGCTAACTCGACCGCATCCTAGCGGCGGGGTTCGCTGCCGGGAATTTCTAAGAAGCGCCGACCGGTCACCACAGCGGAACCACGCGATCTCACTGCGGCGAAACGTCGCCCGCGCCGCGCCCCCGTCTGCCGGAATACTCGACCGCCAGGAAGGAACACCCATGGCATCCAAGCCGCATCTCCTCGTCGTCGAGGCCAGGTTCTATGAGCACATCGCCGATTTGCTGATCGAAGGGGCCAAGGCCGAACTCGACAAAGCTGGCGCGACCTTCGATGTCGTTACCGTGCCGGGCGCGCTGGAAGCGCCCGCGGCCGTCGGGTTCGCTCTCGCCGGCGCGGACGAGGGAAGGGCCGATTATGACGGGTTCATCGTGCTCGGATGTGTCATCCGCGGCGAGACCTATCATTTCGAACTCGTCGCCAACGAGTCGTCGCGGGGCCTGATGGCGCTGTCGATCGACGAGACCGTCGCGATCGGCAATGGCATCCTGACCGTCGAGAACGAGGCGCAGGCGCTCGATCGCGCCGACCGGCACCGCAAGGACAAGGGCGGCGCGGCCGCCCGCGCGGCGCTGCAGATGATCGCGCTCCGCGATCGGTTGGGGGCCTGAGATCATGGCCGGGACTGAGCCACAGCCTCGCGTTGTCAAGCCCGCCAATAAGCGGGGCGCGGCACGACTCGCCGCCGTACAGGCGCTCTACCAGATGGATGTGGGCGGTACCGGCCTGCTGGAGACGGTAGCGGAATATGAGGGTTTCCGGCTCGGCCAGGAGATCGACGGAGAGATCTATCGCGACGCCGATGCGGCCTGGTTCCGCGATGTCGTCTCCGGCGTCGTGCGGACCCAAAAAGTCATCGATCCGCGCATCCACGCCTCGTTGCCTACGGATTGGCCGCTATCGCGCATCGACACCACCCTGCGGGCGATCCTGCGGGCCGGGGCCTACGAATTGACGAACCGCAAGGACGTTCCGGTCGCCGTGATCGTTTCCGAATATGTCGACGTCGCCAAGGCGTTCTACAACGACGACGAACCGGGGCTGGTCAATGCGGTGCTCGACCGCGTCGCGCGCGCCGAACGCGGCGAGGGCCGAGGCAAAGACGCCAAGGACGCCAAGGACGCTAAGGTTTGATGGAGAACGCGGCGCCCCTTTCGCTCGGTGAACGGGCCGTGCGCCGCAACGCCTTCATTCTGGCGGGCGCGCAGGCTCTGGTCGGAGGCGCCGCGCCGGTCGTGATCTCGATCGGGGGCCTCGCCGGTGCGTGGCTGCTCCTCGAAGACAAGTCGATGGCGACGCTCCCGGTGACCGGATTCAATCTCGGCATCGCAATTGGGGCCTTGCCGGCGGCGGCGCTGATGCGGGCAGTCGGACGGCGGCTCGGTTTCGTTTCGGGGGCGCTGGTGACGTCCACCGGCGGTTTGGTCGCGACCCTTGCCTTGTTCGGCGGCAGTTTCTGGCTCTTCGCGCTGGCCTTGATGTTGGTCGGCGTCGGCGGCTCATTCACCCAGCAATATCGCTTTGCCGCGACCGACGGCGCCTCCAGGTTGTATCAACCGCGGGCCATCGGGATTGTGCTGGCCGGGGGCATCCTGGCCGCCGTCATCGGACCGCAGACCGTGCGGCTGACGGACGGCCTCTTTCTGCCGGTCGATTTCGCCGGAGCGTTTGTTGGAGTCATCATCCTCGGTATCCTCGGTGCCGGCGTCCTGACATTCCTGCGAATTCCCGACGGCCCGGAGGAGACCCATCTGGACGATGCGATGCCGGCGCGGCCGTTGTCCGAGATCGTCGCACAGCCGCGTTTCCTGGTTGCGCTGCTGTGTGGCGTCGGCACGTACGGGGTGATGAGCTTCGTCATGACCGGCGCGCCGCTGGCGATCGTCGGCTGCGGACTTACCAAGGACGTGGCCGTTTTAGGCATTCAGTGGCACGTCCTTGCGATGTTCGGTCCGAGCTTCTTCACCGGCCGCCTGATCGCTCGATTCGGAAAACAGGTCATCGTGGCGACCGGGCTTTTGCTGCTTGCGGTGAGTGGCGGCATTTTCATGTCCGGTCTCGCGGTCTGGAACTTCTGGGTCGGTCTCGCGCTGCTTGGCCTCGGCTGGAATTTCGGATTTATCGGGGCAACGGCGATGGTCGCGGAGACCTACCGGCCGTCGGAAAAGAACAAGACGCAAGGGCTGCACGATTTCCTGCTGTTTTCCACCGTCGCCTTCGCGTCCTTCATGTCGGGGCGGACCTTCGTAGCCGCGGGCTGGGAGACGATGAATGTCGTCATCTTCCCAATCGTGGCGCTATGTCTCGTGGCATTGGTCGTGCAGTCGCGCTTCGCGCCGCGGACGCAGCCGCAAGGGTAAATTCGCCCATCCGACCAATCTGGGCGCTTGACGGCATCCGGCCCTTCTATAACCTCCCGGTCGCCTTGCGGGACGGGGAATGAAATTCGTTCTCGTCGGGAAAATTGGGGAAATCGCCGGACACATATCTGGCGAGGAGTGAGGGAACAGCATGCCGACAATCTTAATTATTGTGGCTCTGTGCGGGCTACTGGCGATCGTCTACGCGATTTGGGCCACCCGATCAGTCATGGCGGCCGATCAGGGCTCGGCGCGAATGCAGGAGATCGCCGGTGCGATTCGGGAAGGCGCCCAAGCCTATCTTTTGCGCCAGTACACCACCATCGCGATCGTCGGAGCGGTTGTTGCTGCCATCACCTGGTTCCTCCTGTCGGCCTATGCCGCGGGCGGTTTCCTCATCGGCGCAGTCTTGTCAGGTCTCGCCGGCTTCATCGGCATGAACGTGTCGGTGCGCGCCAATGTCCGGACCGCCCAGGCGTGCTCGCGCTCGCTCAGCCTCGGTCTCGGTATTGCCTTTAAGTCGGGGGCGATCACGGGGATGCTCGTGGCCGGACTGGCGTTGCTTGGCGTCACCGTCTATTTTCTCCTTCTCACCACGCAATTCGGTTTCGCGGCTTCGGACCGCACCGTGATCGACGCGCTTGTCTCGCTCGGCTTCGGCGCATCGCTGATCTCCATCTTCGCCCGTCTGGGCGGCGGCATCTTTACCAAGGGCGCCGACGTCGGCGGTGATCTCGTCGGCAAGGTGGAAGCCGGCATTCCCGAGGACGACCCGCGCAATCCTGCCACCATCGCCGACAATGTCGGCGACAATGTCGGCGACTGCGCCGGCATGGCGGCCGATCTCTTCGAGACCTACGCGGTGACCATCGTCGCGACGATGGTGCTCGGCGCGATCTTCTTTGCCGGCTCCGACATCATCGAAAGTGTGATGGCTTATCCGCTGGCGATCGGCGGCGCCTGCATCATCACGTCGATCATCGGCACGTTCTTTGTTCGGCTTGGCTCGAACGGCTCGATCATGGGCGCCCTGTACAAGGGCCTGTGGGCGACGACGCTGCTATCGATCGTGGGCCTCGCGATCGCGACCTGGGCCACGATTGGCTTCGGCGACATCGGCCAGTCCACGGATGGCGTGACGATCAACGGGCTTAACCTTTTCTTCAGCGGCATCATCGGTCTCGTGGTCACCGGGCTGATCGTCTGGATTACGGAGTTTTATACCGGGATCGGCTTCCGCCCCGTCCGCTCAATCAGCGAGGCATCCGTGTCGGGTCACGGAACCAACGTCATCCAGGGTCTCGCGGTGTCGCTCGAGGCAACGGCGCTGCCGACGATCGTCATCGTCGCCGGCATCATCTCGACCTACCAACTCGCGGGCCTTTACGGGACCGCGATCGCCGTGACCGCCATGCTCGGCATCGCCGGCATGATCGTCGCCCTCGACGCCTTCGGGCCGGTGACGGACAACGCGGGCGGCATCGCGGAAATGGCGGG
>DRFF01000149.1 GCA_011050685.1 Aurantimonas coralicida | reverse complement strand
GGCTGGAACAGCGTCGGCAGCCGCTCCGCGAGCCCGCAAAATGCCTCCGCCTGCCCCGCCGAAAGCACCAGCACGGCGTCCGGCGCCGCACCGCCGAACACGGAAGTGACTGTCGCATCGTCCGGTGCGAGGCGGATCATCTCATAGACCTCCCAGACGGCATAGGAGATCGCCGCCGCGTCAAATGCCTCCTCCAGCGTACCAGTCCGCGTTTTGCCCGCAGCGTAAAGCAGCGCCGTCTCGACGGAAAGACCGGCGGCATCGGCGAGGCGTGCGATGTCGGGCGCTGTCCCACCGGCAACCCGCACGTCCGGAAAGCCCGCACCGCGCGCCGCCTCGCCAGTTCGCTCGCCGACCGCGAAGACCGGCCGCCGGTCGGCGGGGAAATGCCGGGCGAGGGCGGGCACGGCGCGGGCGCTGGTGACGGCGAAACCGGCAAACGCTCCCTGCGGCGGCCCTTGGTCGAGCGGCCGCGCCGCTTCCAGCGGCAGGATCAGCGGCTGGTGGCCGCGCGCTTCGAGCGCGGCGGCGGTGCGCCTCGCTTCGTCGCGCTCGCGCAGGATCAGGACGCGCGCCATCGCAGACCTTGCGTTCGCTCGCGGCCGTTCACGTCGCCCAGCCGTCGAAGAAGCCGGGTCCGGCCGCATCGAGGACGTCGCGCCCGGCCAGCCGCCCGATGGCCTCGGCATCCGCAACGACGCCGCTGCGCCGGGTTTCGTGCATCCCCACGCCATCCGGCGTCAGGATCATGCCGTGCAGGGTCAGCGTGCCGTCGCCATGGCGCGTCGCATGCGCGGCGATCGGCGTCCGGCAGGAACCGTCGAGTTCGGCGAGAAACGCGCGCTCGGCGGTCAATGCGTCGGTCGTCTCGGCGTGCGCGATGGCCGCGACCAGTTCCTCGATCCGGGCATCGCCGATCCGGCTTTCGATGCAGATCGCGCCCTGACCCGGCGCCGGCGGAAACGCCTCAACGTCGAGAATGTCGGTCGCGACATGGCTCATGTCCATGCGATTGAGCCCGGCGAGCGCCAGCAGCGTCGCGTCGACCTGACCTTCCCCGAGCTTGCGCAACCGGCTTTGCACGTTGCCGCGAAAGTTGATGACATTGAGGTCCGGCCGCAGCCGCTTCAACAGCGCCTGGCGCCGCAGCGAGGCGGAGCCGACCGTCGCGCCTTCAGGCAAATCGGCGATCGTGCGGCCGCTTCGCCCGATGAAGGCGTCGCGCACGTCCTCGCGCGGCAGGAAGGCCGAGATCGCCAGTCCATCGGGTATCGCCGTCGCCATGTCCTTCGACGAATGCACGGCGAGGTCGATCCGATCCTCCAGCAGCGCGGCCTCGATCTCCTTGGTGAACAGGCCCTTGCCGCCGACCTCCGACAGCGGCCGATCGAGAATGCGATCGCCGGAGGTCGAAATCACCGCGATCGCGAAGGCGTCCTCGGGCAGATCATGGGCGGCCATCAGCCGCGCCCGCACCTCGCTGGCCTGGGCCAACGCCAGCTGGCTGCCACGTGTCCCGATGCGGATAATGTCGTTCGTCCCCATAGATGCCCCTGTCGTTGCATCGCCCCGGCGTCGGCCGGCATGATCGTGCCCTTGCATAGGGGATCGGTCCCGCCGAAATCAATGGCAGCGGCGAACCGGGGGCGGCGCTCTTCCATCTCGCGGCGAAGGCGGTAGAAGAACCGCTCGAAAGGGAGCCCCATGAATGGCACGCTGATCCTCGGCATCGAGACGAGCTGCGACGAGACCGCCGCGTCCGTTGTCGGCCGCGATGCGTCGGGCGCACCGGCGATTTTCTCGAATGTCGTCCTTTCCCAGGTCGAGGAACACGCCGCGTTCGGCGGCGTCGTGCCGGAGATCGCCGCGCGTGCCCATGTCGAGGCGCTCGACGGCATCGTCCGAGCGGCGATGGCGGATGCCGGCATCGGCTTTGACGATTTGTCGGCTGTCGCGGCTACCGCCGGCCCCGGGCTTGTCGGCGGCCTGATCGTCGGTGCGATGACCGGCAAGGCGATCGCCGCCGCCAGAGGCCTGCCATTCATCGCGGTGAATCACCTCGAAGGTCACGCCCTCACCCCGCGGCTGACCGACCGTCTCGCCTACCCTTATCTCCTGCTGCTGGTCTCTGGAGGCCACAGCCAGATCGTCCTGGTCCGGGGATTGGGCGATTATGAGCGGTGGGGAACGACGATCGACGACGCGCTCGGCGAGGCCTTCGACAAGACGGCGAAGCTCTTGCGGCTTCCCCATCCCGGCGGCCCGAATGTCGAGCGGACGGCCGAAGGCGGGGACCCAAAGCGCTTCGCTTTGCCCCGACCGCTGAAGGGCGAAGCCCGGCTCGACTTTTCCTTCTCCGGCCTCAAGACGGCGGTGCGGCTCGCCGCCGAGGCCGCCTCGCCCCTGTCGAGCAAGGACGTCGCCGATCTCTGCGCCAGCTTCCAGGCGGCCGCCACCGACAGTCTCGGCGATCGCATTGGCCGGGCGCTGGCACGGTTTCGCGAAAGCTTTCCAAAGCTTGCCAATCCCGTCCTCGCGGTGGCCGGCGGCGTCGCGGCCAATCGCACGATCCGCGCCGCGCTGGAGGCCGAAGCCGCCAAGGCGGGCGTCCGGCTGGTGGCGCCACCGCTGGCGCTGTGCACCGACAACGCCGCGATGATCGCCTATGCCGGGCTGGAGCGCTTCGAGGCCGGGCTCCTCGACGGGCTCGACGCCCCGGTGCGTTCACGCTGGCCGCTCGACGAAAAGTCGCAGCCGATGGTCGGATTCGGCCGGCGCGGAGCCAAGGCATGACGCGCTTCGCGATCGTCGGCGGCGGCGCCTGGGGCACGGCGCTCGGTTGTCTTTACGCTCGCGCCGGGCATCGCACGATGCTTTATGCCCGCGACGCTGAGACCGTGGCTGCTATCAACCACGCGCATCGCAACGCACGCTATCTGCCGGATATCGGCCTCCCCGACAGCCTCGCCGCGACCAGCGACCCGGCCGAGGCGCTCGCCGGCGCCGACCTCGTGCTTGTCGTCGTCCCGGCCCAGTCGCTGAGCGCCGCTACGGCCGAACTGGGTGGCCTGGTTCCGCCCGATGCGCTGGCCGTGCTGTGCGCCAAGGGCATCGAGCGCAGCACCGGCCGCTTCGCCTCGCAAATCTTTTCGCAAGCCCAGCCCGCCCAGCCGCTCGCGGTGCTCTCCGGCCCGAGCTTTGCCGCCGACGTCGCGCGCGGCCTGCCGACGGCCGTTACCATCGCCGCCGGCGAGCCGGCCCTTGCCGACCGCGCCGCGCGGCTTCTGTCGACCGAGACCTTCCGTTGTTATGCCGCCAGCGACGTCGTCGGCGTCGAGGCCGGTGGCGCCTTGAAGAACGTCTTGGCGCTTGCCGCCGGCGCGGTGGTCGGTCGCGGCCTCGGCGCCTCGGCCCAGGCCGCGATCATCACCCGCGGCTTCGTCGAGCTGCGCCGCCTCGGCGCCGCGCTCGGCGGTCAGCCAGAGACGCTGATGGGCCTGTCCGGCCTCGGCGATCTGGTACTGACCTGCTCCAGCCCGCAATCGCGCAATTTCGCCTATGGAATGGCCCTTGGCCGGGGCGACGACCGCTCCGGGCTGAAGCTCGCCGAGGGCGTCTTTACCGCCGAAATCGCCGCCCGCCTGGCGCGCGACCTTGGCATCGACGCGCCGATCATCGCGACCGTTGCGGCGATCCTGTCGGGCGACCTCGATGTCGACGCCGCCGTGCAGTCGCTGCTCGCGCGGCCATTGAAGCGCGAATTCGATTGAAACCGACGCCGAGACCCTTACCCTTCGCCGCATTCGCCATCTCGAACCAACTCAACCACGCCGATTAAAGGATTTTCCATGCTCTACGCCCTTCTTTGCGACGACAAGCCGGATTCGCTGCAGCTGCGCCTCGACAACCGCCCGGCGCATCTGGAATTTCTGAACGGTCTCGGCGACGCGCTGAAATTCGCCGGTCCGTTCCTCGACGGAAATGAGAAGCCCTGCGGCAGCCTCGTTGTCATCGAGGCGGACAGTCTGGGCGCGGCCCAATCGATCGCCGCCGAGGATCCCTATGCCAAGGCCGGGCTGTTCGACAATGTCGCGGTGCGCCCCTGGAACTGGGCGATCAAGAACCCGGCTGCAGCGGCTTAGACGAGGCGGACATGCGTTATTGGCTGTTCAAATCCGAACCGTTCAAATGGTCGTTCGACCACCAGAAAAAGGCCGGCGCCAAGGGCCAGGAATGGGACGGGGTGCGCAATTACCAGGCGCGCAACTTCATGCGCGACATGAAGATCGGCGATCGCGGCTTCTTCTACCATTCCAATGAGGGCAAGGAAGTCGTCGGCATCGTCGAGGTCGTCGCCGAGGCCCATCCGGATTCAACGACCGAGGACGCCCGATGGGAGTGCGTCGACATCAAGGCCGTCATGGACGTGCCGGAGCCCGTCTCCCTCGATGCGGTCAAGGCGAAGCCCAAGCTGAAAGATATGGTGCTGGTCAATAATTCGCGGCTCTCCGTCCAGCCGGTCGCGCCATCCGAGTTCCGACTGGTCTGCCAGATGGGCGGGCTCGACCCCGACACCGCGATGACGGGCTGAGCGGCGGTCGCGGGGGCTCCAAAATGCTGAAGCCCGACGATTGCGATTTCGAGGCCTTCATCCTCGCCAACACGGCGGTACTTTGCCCGCCGCATGTACCGGAAATCCGGCTGCGGCTCGCCGGTGAGGCGCATGATCTCTGGCTGAAGACCGAGGAAGAGCTTGAGGCGATCGGCCTGCCGCCGCCCTTCTGGGCGTTTGCCTGGGCCGGCGGGCAGGCACTGGCCCGCTTCCTCCTCGATCAACCGGAGTGGGTTGCCGGGCGCCGCGTCGTTGACTTCGCCACCGGTTCCGGCCTCGTCGCCATCGCCGCCGCCACAGCCGGCGCGGCAAGCGTCATCGCGATCGACGTGGATCCCTTCTGCCGCAGCGCCGTTCGGCTCAACGCCGTGCTCAACGGTGTCGACCTTCCCTTCGACGATAGCGACCCCATCGGCAACCCGCTCGACGCGAACATCCTGCTCGCCGGCGACGTCTTCTACGACCAGACGATGGCGACCGCCGCTGCGCCCTGGTTCGATCGCCTTGCCCGCGACGGCCTGACCGTCCTCGTCGGCGATCCGGGCCGCGCCTATCTGCCGGCCGATCGCGTCGAACATCTCGCCACTTACGCGGTGCCGGTGACCCGCGCGTTGGAAGACGCGGAGGTCAAGCGCACCACCGTCTGGCGATGGCGCGCGGACTGACGAAACAGGCGCCGTCCGCCGACGCCGCGCCCTTCCCCCTCGTCCTGAGGTGCGAGCGAAGCGAACGGAGGAAGTCGACAGTCACCGGTCTCGCGCTCACCGCGTGACGACCAATCGCGTCCCCGGCCCCAGCAGTGGCGCGAGCCGCAGCATGTCCTTCGGCGCCACCGCGACGCAGCCTTCGGTCGGCGAGAAGCCTTCTCTGGCGATGTGAAGAAAGATCGCGCTGCCGCGATGGCGAGCGCGGGCGCTGATATTCCAGTCGAGCACCACGACGAAGTCATAAAGCCGATCGGCCCGAGCGAGACTTTCGGCGCTTGCGGAAAACGGCGAGCGAACATGGCGGTTGTAGGCGGGATGGGTCGGCGCGTCGCACCACAGATCGACCCCCGATCGCACACCGCGAATCGGCAATCGCGCCGCCGGCCGCGCCATCCGGCCTTGCCGATGCCAAGCCGACAGCAGCCGCATCGAGGCCACGGGGGTGGCGCCGTCGCCCTCGCGTTTGAAGATCGTCGTGCCGGTCCGGCCCAGCACGCAGGGAATGCGCAGAGAGCCGGCCGCGAGAAGGCCGCGCGTTCCCGATCCGGGGGCTCGGCGCACCATGATCACGCTATTTTTTCCCACCATTTGCCTTTTTTTCCTGACTTTCCTTGCAATCGGCCCATTTGTCGTCACGAATTGTTACAAGCTCGGATGTGCGCCGCTCCTTCTTGCGGTCATCCTTGAGACAAGAACCGAACGGCTGAATCGTATGACCGCACGCAGCATCCTCATCGTCGACGACGACGACGACCTCCGGCAGACCCTCGCCGAGCAGCTTTCGCTGCATGAGGAGTTCGCCGTCCTGCAAGAGCCCACAGCGACGAAAGGGATCAATACCGCCAGAGCCGGACTGATCGATCTCGTGGTCATGGATGTCGGCCTGCCCGACATGGACGGACGTGAGGCCGTCAAGGTTCTGCGCAAGGGCGGCTTCAAGGCGCCGATCATCATCCTGACCGGCCAGGACACCGATTCCGACACGATTCTCGGGCTCGAAGCCGGCGCCAACGATTATGTCATCAAGCCCTTCCGTTTCGCGGTGCTGCTCGCCCGTATCCGCGCGCAATTGCGCCAGCACGAACAGAGCGAGGATGCCACCTTCCAGGTCGGTCCTTACGTCTTCAAGCCGAGCCAGAAACTGCTGCTCGACGAGAAGGGCGGCAAGATCCGCCTGACCGAGAAGGAGACGGCGATCATCCGCTATCTCTACCGCGCCGACCGCCGGGTGATCACGCGGGACGTTCTCCTGGAGGAGGTCTGGGGCTACAATTCGGGCGTCACCACCCATACCCTCGAAACCCATGTCTATCGCCTGCGCCAGAAGATCGAGCCCGATCCGTCGAACGCCCGGATACTGGTCACGGAGTCCGGCGGCTACAAGCTGGTCCCCTAAGCCGCTTCAGCGATCTCGCAATGCCTCTCGTTTCGTCTTGTGCCGGGTCGAGGGGCATCGCCTCGCGGCATAGACTTGCGGTTTCGTTTCGCTTTCTCTCTACCCTTCATTGAAAGGCTCCGTTAACGGTGCCGGAGGAACAGCCGAGCGACCACGGCCAACCCGACCGCCGGGAAAAACCGCGCATGGGACGCCGGATCAAGGCTATCACGGCCGCGACGCAGGTTAGGGAAACGGTACTTCGACGAGATGAGCCTTGAAAGCGACATCGCGATCCTTAGAAACGTGCCGCTGTTCGAAGGTTTGGCGAGCGACCAATTGCGTCTCCTCGCCTTCGGCGCCGAACGCCGGCGCCTGGCAGCCGGGGAAATCGTCTTTCGCCAGGATGCGCAAGCGGATGCCGGTTTCGTCGTCGCCTCCGGTACGGTCGCTCTCGCTCGGCAAGGAGGAAACCAACAAAAGCTCGTCGGGGTGTATGGGCCGGGGACGCTGCTCGGCGAACTCGCATTGATCACCGCGACCACCCGGCCTGCCAACGCCAAGGCGGAGACCGATTGCGAACTGCTCAGAATAACCCGGTCGCTGTTTCGCCGCATGCTGGAGGAATATCCCGAATATGCCGCCGGCCTGCATGAACGGCTGAAAATTCAGTTCGCCGACATGACCCGGCAGATCCTCGCGCTCGAGGAACGGTTCTCCGGATAGATGTAGCGAACCCTGCGAGACGATCGCCCGCCGCCGCATGGCCGAGCGATTGTCACAACATGAAGGTGGCGGTCACCGGAACATGGTCCGACGGGCGCTCCCAGCCTCTCGCCTCGCTGAGCACATCGATGGCAGACAGCGCCGACGCCAAATCGGCGGACCCCCAAATATGATCGAGCCGCCGGCCGCGATTCGACGCCGCCCAGTCCTTGGCGCGGTAGCTCCACCAGGTGAACACCGTCTCCTCCATCGGGATGTGATGGCGCATCAGGTCGACCCATTTGCCGTCGTCCCGCGCCCTTAGCAGCCCCTCGCATTCGATCGGCGTGTGCGACACCACCTTCAAAAGCTGTTTGTGCGACCACACGTCGGTCTCGAACGGCGCGATGTTGAGGTCGCCGAGAAGCAGCGACGAGACGCCCGGCTCCGCCTCGGCGCCGATCAGCCGCATCTCCTCGATGAAATCGAGCTTGTGACGGAATTTCGGATTGATCGCCGGGTCCGGCTCGTCGCCACCGGCGGGGACGTAGAAATTATGCACCCGCACGCGGCGTTCGCCGACCCTGAGCCGGGTCGACAGGTGCCGCGCGTCGCCGATGGCGCAGAAATCCTGCCGGAGGATGTCGTCGAAAGGCTGTCTCGAGACGGTCGCGACGCCGTGATAGCCTTTCTGCCCATGGATCGCGATATGCGGGTAGCCGAGCGCCCGAAACGCCTTTTCGGGAAACTGGTCGTTCGCGCATTTGGTTTCCTGCAGGCACAAGACGTCTGGCGCGGTCTCCTTCAAGAACCGCTCGACGAGCGGCATGCGCAGCCGCACGGAGTTGATGTTCCAGGTGGCGATCTTGAAGGACATGGGCGCTGGGTTCCGGATTGAAGGACGGAACGGGCATATGTGGCCGGTCGCCGGCTCGCAAGCCTTTGCCGACCGCGATTTGCCGCACTGGATGCGCGAAGCCGTTTCGCAAGCGGCCAGATCCATGACCGCAACTCTTCTTGTGGATCGCAGCGAGCCTGGCGCCGCCGTCCGCGGCATACAGGCCACAATGGAATTTCACGGTCGAGACAACCCGGCCATACCATTGCCGCAGAACTATAGAAAATAATCCGTCCTTTCCGAAAGCGGACCGCCTTATGACCATTTCCACCTGCAGTTTCGGCCGGCCCTGCTCGAACCGCCGCTTCGGCCGAGCCGCATTTGGCAGGATAAGTTTTCTTATTCTGTTCCTGTCACTGAATGCCGGGCAGTTTGCGGAAGCGGCCCCCTCACCGATTCCAGACAGTTCCAGCTTGGCCCTACTACGTACGAACGGAGATGTGGCGCCGGGAGGTACTTCTGCGAAGAAAGCGCCCGGCTTTTCGGCCGAACAGCGCCTTGCCCTGACGCCTCCGAACCCGGACCGGCCTTTTAGGGCGAGGACCTGCGTGGAGGCGCTGACCCGCCTGCGCGAGGCGGCCAGGGGAAGCCCGCTGATCGACCCCCAGGAAAACCAGGCCGTGCTGATGAAGGCGATCGACCAAGCGATTGCCGTTTGCTCGAAGGAAGTCCGCCGAAAACGCAATTAGTATATTGCGCACTGCACGCAACGAAACATACATTTTAATAGACATCGGAAAAAATGCGCGATATGCCTTTAGGGCATTATCGGAATTTTGCTTGATGATTGGAGGGGCGTCCCATGGCGACTATTATCGAGACGACCGACGCTGCCAATGGCACCGGCACGACTTATTCGCTGTCCGTCAACGATTTCTTCCGTGGCAATCTGAGTTCCGGTGATTCCGATTGGGTGGGCGTGAACCTGGTCGGCGGTCAGACCTACACGATCGGCATGGTCGGCATCGGCGCACTCAATACCAGCGTGGACAATACCTTGGTTCGGCTTCGCGACGCAGCCGGATCCCTGTTGGCATCCGACGACAACAGCGGACCCGGTCTGTTCAGCAATCTGACGTTCACAGCCTCGACCTCCGGCACCTATTATATCGACGCGCAAGCCTTCAGTGGTACTGATGTCGGCGGCTACGGCCTCTCGATCGTCACCGGCAGCCGCGCCAGCTACGATGTCGCGATGGGGGCGGGTGCCCTCTACCGTCCCGATGCCTCGTGGAGCGCCACGCCCGCGACCGCTGCGACGGTGACCTGGGGCGTCCGGGCGACGGGCCCCACGACAGACGCACTGGGCAATTCCGTGCCGCTCGAAATCCTGACCGCGGCTCAGACCGCGGCGACGCAGCAAGGCCTCGGGATGTTCAGCGACGTCGCCGGACTTACCTTCCAGCAAGTCAATCCCGGCGGCACGACCGACAACGCCACGATGCTGTTTAGCGGCTATACCTCCACGACGGACGGCGCCGGCGCCTTCGCCTATTATCCCGGAAGCACTGCGGCTGGGTCCGTTGCAGGCGACGTGTCGCTCAACAATCAGTACGTCTCAACCACGACTCTTCCTCCCGGCGCCTACAGCTTTTTCACTATTCTTCACGAGGTCGGGCACGCCGTCGGCCTGGCCCATCCCGGCGACTACAACGCCGGTCCCGGGGTTACCATTACCTACAACACCCATGCGCAGTTTCGTGAGGACTCCCATCAGTACTCCGTCATGAGCTATTTCGATGAGTCGAACACCACGTCGTCGTTCAGCAGCTATCCCGATACGCTTCTCCTCTATGATATCTACGCGCTGCAACAGCTCTATGGCGTCAATTCGAACACCCGGGCAGGGGATACGGTTTACGGCTTCAACTCCACGGCCGGTGGCGTCTATGATTTCACGACCAACACGAACCCGGTCATGAGCATCTGGGACGGCGCCGGGAACGATACGCTGGACATCTCCGGCGCCGTGCATGACCAACGCATCACCCTGATGGAGGGTGAGTTCTCCAATATCGGCGGATTCGTCGGCAACGTATCGATCGCCATCGGAGCGGTCATCGAAAATGCCAAGGGTGGCGCCGGCAACGACACTATTTTGGGAAATGCGGCCGCGAACATGCTCTGGGGCAATGGCGGCATCGACAATATCTACGGCGGAGACGGCGGCGACCAACTCTTCGGCGGGGACGGCAACGACAATCTGGACGGAGGGGCCGGCGCCGATCATATGGAAGGCGGTCTCGGCTTCGATTACGCTTATTACAGCCAGGCCACAGCCGGCGTGCGTGCCGATCTGTCGAATGCCGTTTCGGGCGTCGGCGACGCGGCCGGCGATACGTTCAATTTCGTCGACGGTATCGTCGGCAGCCAATTCGCGGATACGCTGTACGGCGATGAGTGGAGCAACATCCTCCATGGGTTGGCAGGTGCTGACAATCTCTACGGTCGCGACGGTTTCTTCGACTATCTCTATGGCGGCGATGGGAATGACAATCTGGACGGGGGACCCGGCGCCGACTATCTCGACGGCGGTCTCGGCTTCGATTACGCCTATTACAGTCAGGCCACCGCAGGCGTGCGCGCCGATCTCTCGAATGCTGTCTCAGGCCTCGGCGAGGCCGCGGGCGACATATTCAATTTCGTCGACGGCATCGTCGGTAGCCAATTTGCCGACACGCTGTTCGGCGATGGGTGGAGCAACATCCTCCATGGCCTGGCGGGTGCTGACAATCTCTACGGCCGCGACGGTTTCCTCGATTATCTCTTCGGCGGCGACGGCGATGATAATCTGGAGGGCGGCAACGGCGCTGACCATCTCGACGGGGGCGCGGGGTTCAACGCGGTCTACTACACGTCTAGCACGGCCGTGCGAGTCGACATCTCCAATGCCACCGCCAGCACCGGCGGCGAGGCCCAGGGCGATACCTTCAACCTGATCAACAACATCGTCGCCAGCCAGTTCGCCGACACGCTCTATGGCGACATGTGGAGCAACGTCATTTACGGCCTTGGTGGCGTCGACATCATCGACGGCGGCGGCCTCAACGACGTCATCTATGGCGGCGACGGCGCCGACTGGTTCATCTTCACCCCCGGCGCTGGCGCCGACACGCTGGCCGATTTCGAGGACAATTCCGACCGGATCGACCTGCGCAGCTTCGGCTTCGCCAGCGCCAACGCCGCGCTCGCCTTCGCCACCGACACCGGCACCGGCGTGCGCTTCGACTTCACCGACGGCTCGCAGCTCAATGTCTATAATGTCGCCAATGTCTCTGACTTGCAGAACGACATCATCTTCGCCTGAGGCGGAGAAAGCGCGGGATACAGAACGGGCCGCCCCGAAAGGCGGCCCGTTGACGGTAGACGAATGAAACGGCGGCCTCAGTTGCCGGTCTGGCCCTGGGCGATCGCCGTATAGGGGATCTTGAAGGAGGAATCCTTGATATCGCCCCCCTTCTTGACGTTGTAGATCATCACCGTGGTGTCCTTGCCCTGCTGGTCGCGGATCGTCCACTGCTTGAGCTCGTTGGATTTCGGGTCGAACATCATGGTGATGCGCGAATTGCCGAACACCGATTTGTCGCCCATGACAATGGTGGTGAGATCGGGCTCTTCCTTGACGCTCTGGATATTCGCCGCCGAAAGGTCGATCCGCCGGTTGAGCAACAGCTTCAAGGGGGTCTTCGACAGGGGATAGACATCCCAGGTGTTCAGCTTCTTGTTGTTGACCGCGACATTGGAGCCGTCGGAAATCACCCGGAGCGGCGTTCCCGAATAGTCGAAGCGAACCTTGCCGGGCCGTTCGATGTAGAATTTGCCCTCGGTCTGCCGGCCGTTCGGATCGAACTGCATGAAGGTGCCATGCATTGAGGGAATGCCAGAGAAATGGTCGGCGATCTTCTGTGCCGCGGCGCTCGACTGGGCCGCCGCCGGACCTGCCGAGAGCGGCGCGAGGGCCGCTGCCGCGATGAATGCCGAGGCCACGCCGCGAACGAGCGCTGCGCGGAAGGATCGGTGAACTGTATCGTTTTTCGCCATGGTGGTGGAGGCTTCCCTTATTCCGAAGTCTGCCCTTCGTCTCGCCGAACCAGATAGGGCGCGACGCGGATTTCGTCTCGCCCCTTCATGTCGGGTCGCATCATTCGCCCCGCAATGGGGCACGCCAATGGCGAAAACCTAACCATTTCGTCATCGATCACATGCGGTCGTCTTCCGTCGGCACCAGGATCTCGCGCTTGCCGGCGTGGTTTGCCGCGCCGACGATCCCTTCCCGCTCCATCCGCTCGATGATCGAGGCGGCGCGGTTGTAGCCGATCGACAGGCGCCTCTGGACATAGGAGGTCGAGGCCTTGCCGTCGCGCAGCACGATCGCCACCGCCTGATCGTAAAGGTCGGCGCCCTCGTCGACTTCCCCGCCACCGCCGCCGCCGGACGACCCGGAGTCGCCGTCCTCATCCTCGTCCTCCAGGATCGAGTCGAGATAATCGGGCACGCCCTGGCTCTTCAAATGCGCGACGATCTGCTCGACCTCGCTGTCATCGACGAACGGGCCGTGGACGCGCTGGATGCGGCCGCCACCGGCCATGAACAGCATGTCACCCATGCCGAGCAGTTGCTCGGCGCCCTGCTCCTGCAGAATGGTGCGGCTGTCGATCTTCGAGGTGACCTGGAAGGAGATGCGGGTGGGGAAGTTCGCCTTGATCGTGCCGGTGATGACGTCGACCGAGGGACGCTGCGTCGCCATCACCACATGGATGCCGGCGGCACGGGCCATCTGCGCCAAACGCTGCACGGTGCCTTCGATGTCCTTGCCGGCGACCATCATCAGGTCGGCCATCTCGTCGATGATGACGACGATGTAGGGCAGCGGCTCGAGATCGAATTCCTCGGTCTCGAAGATCGGCTCGCCGGTCTCGCGGTCGAAGCCGGTCTGAACCGTGCGCGAGATCGTCTCGTCCTTCTCCAGCGCGCTTTTCACGCGCGCGTTGAAGCCGTCGATGTTGCGGACGCCCACCTTCGACATCTTGCGGTAACGGTCCTCCATTTCGCGGACCGTCCATTTCAGCGCGACGACCGCCTTTTTAGGATCGGTCACCACCGGGGCGAGCAGATGCGGAATGCCGTCATAGACCGACAGCTCCAGCATCTTCGGATCGATCATGATCATCCGGCATTCCTGCGGCGTCAGCCGGTAGAGCAGCGACAGGATCATGGTGTTGATCGACACCGACTTGCCGGAGCCGGTGGTGCCGGCGACGAGAAGATGCGGCATCTTGGCGAGATCGGCGATCACAGGCTCGCCGCCGATGGTCTTGCCGAGGGCGAGGGCCAGCTTGCTCTTGTTCTGGGTGAACGTCTCCGAGCCGATCATCTCGCGGAAATAGACGGTCTCGCGGCGCTGGTTCGGCAGTTCGATGCCGATGGCGTTCTTGCCGGGGATGACGGCGACGCGCGCGGCGATGGCGCTCATCGAGCGGGCGATGTCGTCGGCGAGGCCAATGACGCGGGACGACTTGATGCCCGGCGCCGGTTCGAGTTCGTAGAGCGTCACCACGGGACCGGGGCGCACCTCGATGATCTCGCCCTTGACGCCGAAATCCTCCAGCACGCCTTCGAGCAGACGGGCGTTCTCCTGCAGCGCTTCCGGCGACAGGGTGGAATCGCGGCTGCGCGGCTTCGGCGGCGTCAGGAAATCGATGGAGGGCAGTTCGAAGCGGACGGGATCGGCGACCGTCGTCGCCGGCTTCAGGGCGACGGCCCGGCCCGAGCCGCCGCGCAGCCGCTGTTGCTCGGCGGTGACGGTTGCCTGCGGCACGACGCGCACGCCCGGATCGACCGGCTGGTGCGGCGCGCCTTGGCTGGATCGCGCTTGGCGTCCCGGGGCCGGACGGCCGGATGCCCCAGCCGCGCCGTCCGGAAGCTCGTCCTTCGCGGCCTTGCGGCCGGGAAAGGCGACGATGTTGCCGGACAAGAGCCCACGCCAGCCGCCGCCCTCTTCGGGGATCGGCGCCGCGTTGGGCGACACCCGGTCACCGGGACGGACGATCATCGCGTCGTCATCGCTAAGGTCGCCATCCGCGAAATTGCGCTCTTCGCTATTATCCGTTTCGTCCCAAGGCATTGCGGAGCCAGCGTCGAGTTCCGCGCGCCCATCATCGGCATCCGCCTCGTAATAGTTTTCCATGTGCTCGGGCTGGGACACGCGGATCGAGCGGCGGTCGCCGTGCCCTTGCGCCGGGTAGGGGGAGAAATCCTCGTCGTTGTCGCGCCAATTGGCGAAGCCGTCGCCGAATTCCTTCGACGCGCGGGCCTCGCGGCGGGCGGCGAGACGCCGGCCGATGGCGGATTTCGCCGAATAGGCGGTATGAGCCAATGCTCCGAAGAACAGCGCCAGGCGTCCTTCCCCCTCGCCGTCATCCTCGTCGTCCGCTTCGACCACCGAGGCCTTGCGACGGCGGCTTGTGACCGGTGCCGGACGGCGTCGATCGATCACCCCGGCGCCGTTGAGGAACAGCCAGGTCGCCGGCGCGGCGATCATCAGCGCAAGCACGATCGCCAGGAAGCCTTGCGGATACGCCCCGGTGGCCAGCGCGGGAAATTTCAACACGAGGTCGCCGGCGACGCCGCCAAGGCCGATCGGCAGGGGCCAGCCCGCTGGCGCCGGCAGACAGCCGAGAGCGGCCGCGGCCAATACGGTCCCGGCAACCGCATACCAGGCGCGCCGCCAGATATGATCGATCGCATGGCCGGACATCAAAATCAGTCCCCAGAGCGCTGGGAGAACCACGAGCAGCGCCGCGGCAAGGCCGAAGATCTGCATGGCGAGGTCGGCGACGATGGCTCCGGAGGGGCCTGCCCAGTTCTCCACCATGTTCTGATTGGACTGGCTGAGCGAGGGGTCGCTCACACTCCAGGTCGCGAAGGCGACGCCGAGATAGCCCGCCAGCGCGATCAGCGCGGCGCCGGCGCCGATTTCGCCCTGCCGCCGAAGGAATGTCGTTTCGCTGCCGCCTGACGCCGTGGTTGCCATCTAACCCTGCCTGTCTTGCCTAACGCGGATCGTGCCTTCGAGCCGGCCCGCTGCTTGCGGCCAGATTAGGGAGCCGAGGTTAAGACCCGTTTAAGCTTAAGACCGCCTTACGATCGGCGCGCGAATCCGGAAGTCGAAACGCCGCCCGATCTTGCCATCGCGAAATCGTCCGCCACTCTTATCAATGATCGAATAAGGAGGCGGGACGATGGACATTCGGCACGAGGCAGACGGCACCAAGGGCCGATTTACGACCGGGGACGGCGACAGCGAAATGACCTATGTCAGGGTCGGCGAGTCCCTCGTCATCTTCGATCACACTTTCGTTCCAGACCGATATCGTGGCCAGGGGTTGGCGGGGAAACTGCTCGCCGCCGGGGTCGATTGGGCCCGCGCGGAGAATTTGAAGGTGATTCCGCAATGCCCCTTCGCCCGGACCGAATTCGATCGCAAACCGGAATATCGCGACGTTCTAAAGGAATGAACCCTCCGCCACCGCCTTGTCGCAAACCCGGTGATCGAACCCTTCTCTTGAAAACGAAAGAGGCAGGCGCTGACCGCCTGCCTCTCATCATGTGGTGGGACGAAGTTGTCCGATCAGGAGTGGTAGGCCGCCTCGCCATGATAGACGAGATCGAGGCCTTCGCGCTCCTGCTCCAGCGTCGGGCGCAGGCCGATGACGAGATCGACGATCTTGAAGAGGATCGCCGAGACCACGCCACCCCAGACCAGTGTGACCAGCACACCAACGATCTGGGCCCAGACCTGGGCCCCCATCGACACGCCATCGGCCAAACCGACGCCGCCCAGCGACGAGGCGGTGAAGATGCCCGTGCCAACCGCGCCGATGATGCCGCCGATGCCATGGATGCCAAAGACGTCGAGGCTGTCGTCATACTGGAACTTGTTCTTCACCACCGAGACGAAGAAGTAGCAGCCGGCGCTGGCAAGCCCGCCGAGGACGATCGCGCCGACCGGCCCGATCGTGCCACAGGCCGGCGTGACAGCGACGAGACCAGCAACTATGCCGGAGGCCCCGCCCAGCATGGAGGCCTTACCGCGCATCATGGTTTCGATGACGCACCAGGTGAGCAGCGCACCGGCAGTGGCGGTGAAGGTGTTCACCATGGCGAGCACTGCGACGCTTGTCGATTCGAGATTCGAACCCGCGTTGAAGCCGAACCAGCCGACCCACAGGATCGAGGCGCCGACCATGGTCAGCGTCATCGAGTGCGGGGCCATCATGTCCTTGCCGAGGCCGGTTCGCTTGCCGACGAAGAGGCACCCCATCAACGCGGCGATGCCGGCGTTGATGTGCACAACGGTGCCGCCCGCAAAGTCGAGCGCGCCTACGCCGCCGGACAGGACGCCGTTGAAGATCAGGCCAGAACCGTCCCAGACCATATGCGCGATCGGGAAGTAGGCGAAGGTCAGCCACAGCACGGTGAACAGCACCACCGCGGAGAACTTGATGCGTTCGGCGAAGGCGCCGACGATCAGCGCCGGGGTGATCATCGCGAAGGTCATCTGGAAGGCGATGAACAGATATTCGGGCAAGGCCACGCCATCGGTGAAGGTCGCCGCCGTCGAATCGACCGTCACGCCGGCGAGGAACAGCTTGCCGAGACCGCCCCAATAGGGGCTGGTGCCGCCGCCGAAGGCGAAGGAATAGCCCCACACCACCCAGACGATGATGGCAACGCCGGAGATCACGGTGCACTGCATCAGCACCGACAGCATGTTCTTGGCTCGCACCAGGCCGCCATAGAACAGGGCGAGGCCGGGCATGAGCATGAACAGGACGATCAGTGTGGCCGTCATCATCCAGGCGACATCGCCCTTGTCGACCGTGGGCGCTGCGGCCTCGGTGACTGCGGCGGCCGCATCGGCGGCCGGCGCGGCGGCATCCTGGGCGAAGGCCGCCGTGGCGGCGAGCCCGGCCAGCAGGGAGCCGGCAAATAGGAGTTTCTTGATATTCATGGGTGGTCGGTCCCCTTAGAGTGCGTTCGCGTCGACTTCGCCCGTCCGAATGCGGACGGCCTGGTCGATGCCGAAGACGAAGATTTTGCCGTCGCCGATCTGGCCGGTCTTGGCGGCGGCCTGAATCGCCTCGACCGCCGGCTCGACCATGTCGAGCGCGACGGCGATCTCGATCTTCAGCTTGGGCAGGAAGCTCACCGCGTATTCGGTGCCGCGATAGATTTCGGTATGGCCTTTCTGGCGGCCATATCCCTTCACCTCGGTGACGGTGAGGCCCTGGATGCCGATGCCGGTCAGCGCCTCGCGCACTTCGTCCAGCTTGAATGGCTTGATGATCGCCATCACGATTTTCATGTTCACCTCGAACCTTGGACGGCCGCGGGAGCGCCGCCGTGTTGAGCATCACTCGCCGGAGCAGCATGCCCGCGACGATGACTGACCTTCAGGAATCAAGGTTTGTGCCAAACGGAAGCCGCGCCACCTTTCGGTCATATTTTGCGGTGCGAAACTGCGGCTTCCACCGGCGCTGCCCGCCGGTTGGACGGGTTCATCGCCGCTTAAAAGCGCGCCAAAAACCACAAATCTGACTGGAAATTAGGCAGACGGGACGCGTCGGGGGCGGATCAGCCCTTCCTGCGCCACCGATGCGACCAGCGTTCCGTCGCGGGCGAACAGCGAGCCACGGGTGAGACCCCGCGCGCCTGACGAGGACGGGCTGTCCTGCGAATAGAGCATCCAGTCGGAGACCTTCACCGGGCGGTGAAACCACATGGCATGGTCGAGGCTGGCCGCCTGGATGCGTTCGTCGAACACCGACAGCCCATGCGCGAACAGCGAGGTGTCGAGGAGCGTCATGTCGGAGAGGTAGGCGAGAACCGCCGCGTTCAGGTCGCGAGCGTCGCCGATCGGGCTGGCGCAGCGCACCCAGACCTGTTGCACCGGCTCCAGCTTGTCGCGGGTCAGATAATGGTCGAAGGAGACCGGCCGGAACTCGATCGGCCGGGGCCGCAGCCAATAGCGGCGCACCGGCTCGGGCGCCCGCTTCAGGATCGTCTCCTTGAGGTCGTCGCCATGCGGCAGATCGTCGGGACCGGGAACGTCCGGCATCGTCACCTGGTGGTCGTGCCCGTCCTCGTCCTTCTGGAAGGAGGCCGAGAGCGAGAAAATCGCATGGCCATGCTGGATCGCGACCACCCGCCGCGTGGTGAACGAGCCACCGTCGCGAATCCGGTCGACGTCGTAGATGATCGGCGCGGCGGGGTCGCCCGGACGCATGAAATAGGAATGCAGCGAATGACAATGGCGGTCGGCGGGGACGGTACGTTGGGTGGCGACCAGCGCCTGGGCGATCACCTGGCCGCCGAAAACCCGCTGCCAGCTCTGATCCGGACTGATGCCACGAAACAGATTTTCTTCGATGCGTTCGAGATTGAGGATATGGAGGAGCTTTTCAACGGCCTCTGTCATCCTAATCTACTCCCCAGTCGCGGGGAGCCACGCACCCCTTCGCCTTTCGCGGCGTTGCACCAAAATACCGGGCGTGGTCAACCGGTTTTCGCGATCCGCACCGACCGCGCCGCACGAGGGGCGCGAGCAAGGAGACTTCGATGTCCGACACCAGAGCCGCGACGACAGCCGCCGAGCAGGCCGACATCGTCATCGCAGGAGCCGGCTATGTCGGCCTGACCACGGCGGTGGCGATCGCCGACGCCGCGCCGCATCTCAAGATCGTCCTGGTCGACGCCGCGCCTGAAGGCGTCTGGAAAAAGGATGGCCGCGCCTCCGCCGTGGCAGCCGCCGCCGTGCGGATGCTGGAGCGGCTCGGCATCTGGGAAAAGGTCAAGGACGAGGCGCAGCCGATCACCGAGATGATCGTCACCGACTCGCGCACCTCCGACCCCGTCCGCCCGGTGTTTCTCACCTTTGGCGGCGAGGCCAAGTCCGGCGAGCCGTTTGCGCACATGCTGCCGAACACCGCCCTCAACGGCGCCCTGCGTGAGCGGGCAAACGCCCTCGGCATCGACATCCGGCAAGCGACAGCCGTGTCGGGCATCGACCGGCAGATGGCGGCGATCCGCGTCGCCCTCACCGGCGGCGGGACCGTCGATGCGCGGTTGCTGATCGCCTGCGACGGTGTCCGCTCGACGATCCGCGACATGGCCGGCATCCACACCGTCCACTGGGACTACGGCCAATCCGGCATCGTCGCGACCGTCGCCCACGAGCGCCCGCACGAAGGCCGGGCGGAGGAGCATTTCCTCCCCTCCGGGCCATTCGCCATCCTGCCGCTGAAAGGCAACCGCTCCTCGCTGGTCTGGACCGAACCGACCCGCGAGGCCGAGCGTCTGGTCAACGCCGACGAGATGCTGTTCGACCACGAACTCGAACAGCGCTTTGGCCACAAGCTCGGCGCGCTGACCGTCGAGGGCGGCCGCCGGGCGTTTCCGTTGGGACTCACGCTGGCGCGCGATTTCGTCAAGCCGCGGATCGCGCTTGCGGGCGATGCCGCCCACGGTATCCACCCGATCGCCGGCCAGGGTCTCAATCTCGGCTTCAAGGACGCCGCGGCGCTGGCCGAGACGATCGTCGAGGCAGACCGTCTCGGCCTCGATATCGGCGCGCTCGACGTGCTGGAGACCTATCAGCGCTGGCGGCGCTTCGACACGGTCCAGATGGGCATCACCACCGATGTCCTGAACCGCCTGTTTTCCAACGACAACCCATTGCTGCGGGCGGCCCGCAGCTTCGGACTGTCGCTGGTCGACCGCGCCCCGCCGCTGAAGGACTTCTTCATCGGCCAAGCCGCCGGCCTGTCGCGCGGGCCATCGCCGCGTCTTCTCAAGGGCGAGGCGATCTGAGGCCGCCCGGCCGCGCGTCCCAGACCAATCTGGAACGATCCTGTCGCTAAGTCCGTCCGGGGCAGGAAATTCTTTCTCCTTGCACTGCGACAAGGCAATCGACGCCGCCGCTGTCCGGCGCGATTCGGCTTATCTATCATCGACCGAACACTGGCCCGGCCCATTGGCCCGCATGGACCAGCGACAAGGGAGATGACAATGGCGAAGGACCACCGCGCCGGATCGAAGGTCCGGGGTGACAAGCTCCCGGCGATCCTGATGGCGAACGACCTCCTCGACGGCGACGTGGTGTTCCTCGCCGATAAAGGCTGGACGCTCGACCCGTCCAAGGCCCGCGTCGCCTTCGACGCCGAAACCGCCGAGGCGATGGACGCCGAAGGCAAGACGGCCTTCGCCGCAAATGTCGTGGTTGACCCCTATCTCGTGCCGGTCGATCTCAAAGGCACCGGCCTTCCGGTCGCCCGGCATTTCCGCGACGCGATGCGCCAGAAGGGTCCGTCCATTCACCCGGACATGGGCAAGCAGGCCGACTACCCGACGCCCGCCTGAGCGCTCTACGAGAGGCGACAGGCCAAAGCGCCCGGCGCCGTCAACAGCACCATCAAAGGATACGATCATGTATCGCTACGACGAATTCGACGAGCGCTTCGTGCGCGAGCGGGTCGCCCAGTTCCGCAGTCAGGTCGAGCGGCGCCTCAACGGCTCGCTGTCCGAGGACGAATTCAAGCCGCTGCGGCTCAAGAACGGGCTCTATCTGCAGCTTCACGCCTATATGCTGCGCATCGCGGTGCCCTACGGCACGCTGAACGCGCGCCAGCTGCGCCAACTCGCCCACATCGCCGACACCTACGACAAGGGCTACGGCCACTTCACCACGCGCCAGAACCTGCAATTCCATTGGCCGAAGCTGAAGGACGTTCCGGACATCCTGGATCTGCTCGCGGACGTCGAGATGCACTGCATCCAGACCTCCGGTAACTGCATTCGTAACGTGACCGCGGACCAGTTCGCCGGCGTCGCCGCCGACGAAGTCGAGGACCCGCGGCCAACCGGTGAACTCATTCGCCAGTGGTCGAGCCTGCATCCGGAGTTCGGCTGGCTGCCGCGCAAGTTCAAGATCGCCGTCACCGGCGCCGAGCACGACCGCGCGGCGATCAAGACGCATGACATCGGCCTGAAGATCAAGCGGCACCCCGAGACCGGGGAGATCGGCTACGAAATCGTGGTCGGTGGCGGCCTCGGTCGCACGCCGATGATCGGCAAGCTGATCCGGGAGTTCCTGCCGAAGGACGAGCTGCTCGCCTATCTGGAAGCCGTCATGCGCGTCTACAACTCGGAAGGTCGGCGCGACAACAAGTTCAAGGCGCGGGTGAAGATCCTCGTCCACGAGACCGGCGAGGAGGAATTCCGCCGCCGCGTCGAGGCGGAATTCGCCAAGCTCGACGGGCCGTCGATCAACGCGCCGGACGAAGAAGTCGCACGGATTGCGGCCTATTTCGCAGCCCCCGCCTATGAGGATCTGCCACAGGACTCCACGGCCCTCGCGGCGGCGCGGGCAAGCGACCCCGGCCTCGCCCGCTTCGTCGAACAAAACGGCTTTGCCCATCGCCAGGCCGGCTACATCGCCCTGACGGTGTCGCTCAAGGCCATCGGCGAGGTGCCCGGCGACATAAGCGCCGACCAGATGCGCGCCTTCGCCGATATCGCCGAGCGCTATTCCTTCGGCGAATTGCGCGTCACCCACGGCCAGAACCTCGTCCTGCCGCATGTGAAACAGGACGATTTGCCGGCGGTCTACGCCGCGCTGAAGGCGGAAAGGCTGCATACGGCCAACGCCGGACTGGTCACCGACATCATCGCCTGCCCCGGCCTGGATTATTGCGCGCTTGCCACGGCGAAATCGATCCCGATCGCGCAGGATATCGCCAAGACTTTCGCGGATGAGGCGCGCCAGCTGGAAATCGGTCCTCTGCCGATCAAGATTTCCGGCTGCATCAATGCCTGCGGCCACCACCATGTGGGCGCGATCGGTATTCTCGGGCTCGAAAAGGCCGGCAAGGAAAACTACCAGATCACCGTCGGCGGCGATGCCACCGAAAACGCCGCGCTCGGCGAACGGCTTGGCCCGGGCATCGACGCCGCCGACGTGCCGGGTGCGATCGAATCGATCGTCGAAACCTATCTCGGCGAGCGGCAAGACGGCGAGGAGTTCATCGAAACCGTGCGTCGCGCGGGTATCGAGCCGTTCAAGGCGGGCTTTACCGCCTATGTCGCCGAGCGGGAAAACCTTCGAAAGGACGCGGCATGACGCTGATCGCCGCCACCGGCGCGAAGCCGGACGCCTACACCCGCTTTGACACCGCCGAGGCCGCGACGAAGGCCGAACGCCCGGTGATCATGCCGCTGGCCTTGGCCGACGCCGTGCGCGCCCTACTGCCGGAGTTGCGCTTCGGCCTGTCGGTCCCCAACAGCGCGTCGATCGAGGAGATCGCGCCGCATCTCGACGCGGCGGACCTCATCGCCGTCGAGTTTCCGGCGTTTTCCGACGGCCGCGGCCTGTCGCTGGCCAAGCGGCTGCGCCGGGCCGGGTTCGAGGGCACGCTACGCGCGTCCGGGCCGTTGATCGCCGACCAGTTCGCCGAGGCACTGGCCTGCGGCTTCGACGAGATCGAATTGCCTGAAACGATGGCCAACCGGCAGCCGGTTCAACAGTGGATGGCGGCGAAGGACATCGTCACCCAGCACTATCAGACTGGCTATGGCGAGCGAAGCATCCTCCAGACACGGCTCGCCGCCCGGAGGGCCTGACGCCATGAGCGAGGATCACAGACATCTTGCGGGGGAGCTGAACGCCAGCTTCGCCGCGCTGACGCCGCTCGAACGCCTGCGGGCGCTGGTCGAGCGCGCCGGCGGGCCGGTGGTGTTCACCACCAGCCTCGGCATCGAAGACCAGATGATCACCCATCTGATCTTTTCGAGCGACCTTCCGGTCCAGGTGAAGACGCTCGACACTGGCCGGCTGTTTCCTGAGACCTACGCGCTCTGGCGCGAGACGGAAGAAAAATACGGCCTCCGCATCAAGGCGCTGTACCCGCAAGCCGACGCGCTCGAGGCGCTGGTGAACGACCAGGGTATCGACGGGTTCTACTACGCGCCGGAGTTTCGCAAGAACTGCTGCGGCGTGCGCAAGGTCGAGCCGCTGGCGCGGGCGCTCGCCGGCGCCGCCGGCTGGGTTACCGGCCTTCGCCGCGATCAGTCGGCCAACCGCTCGGACATGGATTTCGTCTCGTTCGACGGCGCCCGTGGCCTGATCAAGGCCAACCCGATCTTCGACTGGAGCCGCGACGCCATCGTGGCGTTCACGGCCGAGCACAGTGTTCCGGTCAACGCGTTGCACGGGAAGAACTTCCTGTCGATCGGCTGCGCCCCCTGCACCCGCGCGATCCGCCCCGGCGAGCCGGAACGGGCCGGCCGCTGGTGGTGGGAGGAAGAGACCAGGCGCGAATGCGGCCTGCATGTCGACGATGCCGGCCAGCCCATCCGAGCCGACGCCAATCGTCCGACAAGAGCGGACGCAGCCTTCGAGAGTCTGCCGCAATGAAGCCCATGACCCATCTGCAGCGGCTCGAAGCCGAGTCGATCTTCATCCTGCGCGAAGTCGCCGCGACAGCCGAAAACCCGGTGATGCTCTACTCCATCGGCAAGGACTCGGCGGTCATGCTGCATCTCGCCATGAAGGCCTTCGCCCCCGGCAAGCCGCCCTTCCCGCTCCTGCATGTCGACACGACCTGGAAATTCCGGGAGATGATCGAATTCCGCGACCGGCGCGCCAAGGAACTCGGGCTCGACCTGATCGTCCATATCAACCAGGAGGGCGTGCGCGCCGGCATCAACCCGTTCGATTCAGGCAGCCGCGTCCACACGGACGTGATGAAGACGGAAGGCCTGAAGCAGGCGCTCGACAAGTACCAGTTCGACGCCGCCTTCGGCGGCGCCCGCCGCGACGAGGAAAAGAGCCGCGCCAAGGAGCGGATCTTCTCGCTGCGCTCGGCCGAGCATCGCTGGGACGCCAAAAACCAGCGGCCGGAGCCCTGGCGGCTGTTCAACACTCGCAAGAAGAAGGGCGAGAGCTTGCGCGTCTTCCCGCTCTCCAACTGGACCGAGCAGGATGTGTGGGACTACATCGCGCTGGAAAACATCCCCGTCGTACCGCTGTATTTCGCGGCCCCCCGACCCATCGTGAGACGGGACGGCGCGCTGATCATGCGCGACGACGAGCGGATGGCGCTGAAGCCCGGCGAGACGATCGAGACCATGATGGTCCGCTTCCGCACGCTCGGCTGCTACCCGCTGACCGGAGCGGTGGCGTCGGAGGCAGCGACGCTTGCCGACATCATCGCCGAAATGCGCGGATCGCGCACCTCGGAGCGCCAGGGCCGGGTCATCGACCAGGATTCCGGCGCCTCGATGGAAGAAAAGAAGCAGGAAGGCTATTTCTGACATGACCAGCGTCCTGCAAAAACGCCCCGCCGCCGAGGATACCGACGCGGACCCTCGTCATGCGACCCTCGCTCTCGTCGATCCTCAGGCCGGCGCGGTGCCGATGGCGACGCCGGCCGCCTCGCTCTTACGCTTCATCACCTGCGGCTCGGTCGACGACGGCAAGTCGACGCTGATCGGCCGGCTGCTCTACGAGACCAACGCCGTCTTCGACGACCAGCTCGAGGCGTTGCAACGCGATTCGAAGAAATTCGGCACGACCGGCGAGGATCTCGATTTCGCGCTGCTCGTCGACGGACTGTCCGCCGAGCGCGAACAGGGCATCACCATCGACGTCGCCTATCGCTATTTTTCTACCGGCCACCGCGCCTTCATCATCGCCGACACGCCCGGCCACGAGCAGTACACGCGCAACATGGCCACCGGCGCCAGCCAGGCCGAACTCGCGGTGATTCTCGTTGACGCGCGCAAGGGCATCCTACCGCAGACGCGGCGCCATTCCTTCATCACTTCGCTGGTCGGCATCAAGAGCGTCGTCATCGCCATCAACAAGATGGATCTCGTCGACTTCGCCGAGGACCGGTACCACGCGATCAAGCGCGACTATGAGGCGATCCTGCCGGCGCTCGGCTTCACCGACGTCTCCTTCGTGCCCGTGTCGGCGAAGAATGGCGACAACATCGCGGGGCGCTCGCCCAACATGCCGTGGTACCGGGGCGAGACGCTGCTCGAGCGGCTGGAATCCGTCACGCCGGAGACCTTCGACGCCGGATCGGCGCCGTTCCGGATGCCGGTGCAGTGGGTCAACCGGCCCGATCTCGATTTCCGGGGCTTCGCCGGCACCATCGCCAGCGGCAGCATCGCGGCCGGCGACCCGGTCGTCGTTCTGCCGGGCCGGCGGGAAACCCGGGTGAAGGCCGTCTGGGATCCCGACGGAGAAGTGCTGTCGGCCGCCGCCGGCGAGGCCGTCACCTTGACCCTCACCGACGAAGTCGACGTTTCGCGCGGCGATGTCCTGACAAGGCCGGACGATTCGCTGGCGGCGGTGAAATCCGTCACCGCCGAGATTCTCTGGATGGTCGACCGGCCACTGGTTCCCGGCGGACGCCTTGTCGCCAAGCTCGGCACTGCTTCGACGCCGGTGAGCGTGCGGGCCCTCGAGGCCGCGATCGACATCCATTCGTTCGAGCCGAAGTCGGCGAACGTCCTGTTGATGAACGAGATCGGCCGCGTGACGATCGCCTTCGACCGTCCCATCGTCGCGACGCCCTACGAAGCCAATCGCGAACTCGGCTCCTTCATCCTGATCGACCCGCTGACCAACGAGACGATGGCGCTCGGCGTCGTGCGGACGGTCAAGGACGACAAACAGCCGTCGCAATCCTCGGCGAAGCCGGGCTCGACGCTGGACACTCTCAAGGCACTTTGGCTCGGCGAGACGACAAGCCCAGCCCATCGCTGGTCGGTGGTGCGGTTCCGGGCAGCGGCAGCGATCCTCGTCGGCTTTCTCGGGTTTTTGTTCGGGCTTGCCCCGGTATTGGCGGCTGTCCTGGCACTGCTCGACTTCGCCCTGCGGCCATTGCTGCGAGTTGCCTTCCAGGCTCATCAAACGCGACACATCCCCGAGGACGGACCTGCAACGGTCGTGGACGGCGCCGGCATTTGACCGACAAGCAGCCGAAGCCATGGGCGCCGCCGCAGCGGCTCCTGGCACCGTGGCGCGGGCGCTTGCCGCTGACCGAGCTTGTTCTCCTGGCGTTATCCCTCGTCGCGTGCCTGACCCTGACGGTCGGCATCTTGAGTTGACCGCCAGCGGCCGGCCGCAATCTCAGGACAACGTGGCGATGGCTTGGCCGGCTTGTCCGAAATTACCTTCCAATGATCATCGCGCGAACGTGAACAGACCACGAAGCAGCGAGAGCCTCTCTCCATCGATGGAGCGCTAAAAACGGTGTCCCGCCGCCCCTCGGAAAGATGGAGAGTTCCGATGAAAACACTGCTACTGACAGCCGCGACCCTGATGCTCGGCGGTCATATCGCCGCGGCTCAGACAGAAACCCCGGCGGAGGGCGAGATGCCGATGGCGTCAAGCTGCGCCGAGGCGCTGCCTCAGATCCAGGCGCTGGTCGACCAGGCCGAACAATCGGGGATCGATACCGAAACGGCGAAGGGGTACGTCGCCGCCGCCGAGAATGCGCAAGCGGCGAACGACGATGATGGCTGCATCCGCGCCCTTCAGCTCGCGCAGAGCGAGGTTCTTTCGAATGCCGACGCCCAGCCCGACGCGACGGCGCAATAAATCACGATGAAATCGGAGGGCCGGGCGCGATGCCCGGCCTTCTTTCTTTAACAGCAGGCTGTCGATCTCAATCGAGCTCCCGCGCCTCAGAGGGGAGCATGATCGGGATGCCTTCGCGAACCGGATAGGCGAGCTTCGCCGCCTTCGAAACGAGTTCGTTGTTCTCGCGATCGTAGACGAGGGACGTCTTGGTCAACGGACACACCAGAAGCTCGAGCAACTTCGGATCGGGCCGTCCCATTTCGCGCCGTTGGTTCATCTGTTCCGTCTTTCACTTCGCGGTCGTCGGCTCCGGCAAACGCGCGGTGGCCGTCCCGCCCTATTGCAGCGTGTGCGAGGAGCCGTCGTCGCCGCCATCGCGCGCCAAGGCGATCTCGGTGATGGCGACCAGAGTCTCGGCCCGCGTCTTCAGGTCGGGGGCCTCGAGCAGCGCCTGTTTCTCGGCCGCGCCGTAGGGCGACATCATGCAGAGCGCGTTGACCAAGGTCTCGTTGGAGGCGCGGGTGACGCTTTCCCAATCCGCCTCGAGCTGATTGGCCTCCAGATATTGCTTGAAGGTGCCCAGCAACGAGTCGCGATCGACCTCGCCGGCTCCCTGCCCCAGATCGAGATCACCGAGAAAGGCCGCCACCCGGCACGAGCGATACGGCGCCCGATCGGATAACTCCTCCAGCACCCGGAATCGCACGACACCGTGCAGACTGATGATGTAGCGCCCGTCGCCGGACTCATTGAGCGATGTGATCCGGCCGAGGCAGCCGACCTTGCAAAACTCCGGCTCGCCATCGCTTCGGCGCCGCCCGTCGAGCGCCGGCTGGATCATGCCAATGATCCGCCCCCCGGCCATGGCGTCGTCGACCATCTGCAGGTAGCGCGGCTCGAAAACGTTGAGCGGCAGCTGCCCCCCCGGCAGGAGCAGCGCGCCCGCCAGAGGAAAGAGCGGGACGATGCTCGGGAGGTCCGATGCGTTGCGATAGTTGAAGTTGCCGGCGTGAACCAAACCATGTCTCCGTTGCCGAGACCGAACTTGGAACGCGAACACGCGATCTCAAGGGATGCGGCAACAAGCAGCGGCCGAACCGGCTCGAAGGCCGAGAGCGGCGCGGGCTTATCGCCCCTTCCGCGCCCGCCTGGACGATCAGGTGAAGAGCAGCGAGGACAGCTTGCGCCGGGCCTCCTTCGTCGCCGGATCGGTCGGCCCCCAGGCCTCGAAGAATTCGAGAAGCTTTTTGCGCGCGGCGTCGTCCTCGAAGGTACGATCGCGCCCGATGATCTCCAGGAGATGCCCGGCCGCCGTCGCCCGCTCGCCCTTTGCCTGGGCAATCAGCGCCAAATCGTAGCGGGCTTGGTGATCGTCCGGGTCGCCCTCGATCCGGGCCTGTAGCGCCACCGGATCGCCCAGTTCCGAAATCTCCTCGGCAAGCTTCAGCTTGGTGCGGATGGCCGCGAGCGCTGGATCCTCAGGCTTGCCGGCATCCTCCGCCGCATATCCATCGACCAAGGCCTTGGCCCGCGCCGTGTCGCCGGTCGCCAGATAGCATTCGGCCAACCCCGCGGTCGCGGCGGCATGATTTGGCTCATGCTGGAGAACCGCGCCGAACAGCTGCGCGGCTCCGCCGGCGTCACCGTCGGCGAGCAGCTGCCTGGCCTGTTCGAGCGCCTGGGCGAC
The DNA here is from genome assembly GCA_011050685.1 of Aurantimonas coralicida. GTDB lineage: Bacteria > Pseudomonadota > Alphaproteobacteria > Rhizobiales > Rhizobiaceae > Aurantimonas > Aurantimonas coralicida_A. Next base: position 7,457 of record DRFF01000149.1, on the reverse strand, counting down.
CGGATCGGCCGCGCCGCCGCCCTTGCCCTTCGGCAGACGGTCGATGAAGGCCTTGACCTCGCTCTCCGGCAGCGCGCCCATGAAGCCGTCGACCGGCTGGCCGTCGACGAAGGCAAACACCGCCGGGATCGTCTGGACCCCGAGTTGGCCGGCGATCGCGGGATGGTCGTCGATGTTCATCTTGACCAGCTTGACCTTACCGCCGGCCGCCTTCACCGCCCGCTCGATGATCGGGGTCAATTGCTTGCAGGGGCCGCACCAAGGGGCCCAGAAATCGACGATCACGGGCTGGCGCCGCGATTCCTGGATGACGTCGGCCGAGAAATTCGCCGTCGTCGTGTCCTTGACCAGATCGGCTTGCGCGGCGCCACCGCCCAAATCCGCAAACCCTTCCAGACCCGGCGAGGCCGGCGCCTGCGGCTGGACATTGCCAACCGTCTGGCCCGCCGGCCCGCTCGTCTGCGCACCGTAACCGCTGAAGGAATTACCGTAGGGATTGTCGCTCATGCCGCCTGCCCGTCGTCGTCTGCCGGTGCTTCGAGGCCGATGACGAGCGGCTCGTGCCCGGTGGATTGGAAAAACGCCATCAGCGCCGATGTGGCGATGGTCGTCGTCGCCGCATTCGTCATCGGATGGCAGTTCACCATATCGTGCGCCAGGAGCCCTTCATCAAGCACAACACGGACCTGCCCCCCGGTATCGTTGATGACGCCAAAGGCCGTGACCGAGCCCGGCTCGACGCCGAGCAGCGCGCGCATCTGGTCGCCGCTGGCAAAGGACAGCCGCCCGGATGCGCCGATCCGCTTGTGCAGCTCCTTCAGGTCGACGGCGCGGGTTTCCTCCGCCACGACCAAAAAGATCCGCCCCTTCTTGTCCTTGAGAAACAGGTTCTTGGTGTGACCGCCGGGGATCGTGCCGCGCAGCGCCTGGCTCTCTTCGACGGAATGAAGCGGCGGATGCTCGACCGTCTTCGTCTGAATTCCGAGTCCGGCAAGGTGGTGGATGAGGTCGTCGCGTGTCTTCATGGGAGTGAGAGCTCTCCGTCCTGCTGATCGGTCCCGCCTCGAAGGCGAGGCTTCGGCGGTTCGGCTCCTGATAGTATCGATGCGCAGCGAATGCGACCATTCGCTGGAAACGTCATTGATCGACATCAAGACGGCCCGCCCGCCCAACCGGTACATAGACATGAACAGACATCGCCGATGAAAAGGAGGTCGCCATGTACAAGAAAATCATGGTTCCGGTCGATTTAAGTCATACAGACCGCCTGGAAAAGGCGTTGATGATCGCCGCCGATCTTGCGCAACTTTATGGCTGCGCGGTCCACTATGTGGGCGTGACGACGTCTGGGCCGGGCTCGGTCGCGCATACGCCCGAGGAATACACAAGCAAGCTCGAGGCCTTTGGCAAAGCGCAAGCCGAGAAATACAGCCTCCCGCAGGAGACGACGGCGACCTATGTCAGCCATGACCCGACTGTCGATCTGGATCGAACGCTGTTGAGAGCCGTGGAGGAAAGCGGCGCCGATCTGGTGGTCGTCGCCTCGCATGTGCCGGGACTCCCCGAGCACATCTTCGCATCCAACGCCGGCTATATCGCCGCCCATGCCAAGATTTCGGTCATGGTCGTACGTTGAGCACGGGCTGACGATCGGAAACGGCTACTCCGCCGGAACCGCAGCGGTTTCCGGCGAAAGATCGCGAGCCTCGCGCCGGCGGTCGACGAACTGGTCAGCGAGCGCCGCGCCGCCGACCATCGAGAGCAAGGCCAGAAGCGCCGATACCGCCAGGACAGCGCCACCGGTGAAGCCCGCGCCGATGGTGCAGCCGACCGCCAGGATGCCGCCGAAACCCATCAGTACGGAACCGACGGTGTAGCGCAGAATCGAGGGCGTGCCCGGCTCGGAGAATGTCTGGATGCGAAACTGCCGGAACAACAGCGCCGCGATCAAGGCGCCGAACAGCGCGCCGGCGAGAACGCCCTTGTCCAGACCAGCGAACGCGTCCGCGTCGGTGGCCAGCGCCGCGGTGGTGGCCAGCGGCCGGATGAAGGAGAGGCTTTCGGCCTGAATCGGCTCGAATACCTGCTGCGAGAGCGTGTAGGTGAAATACCAGCCGGCGACGATCGTCGCGCCGACGCCGACGCCGCCCGCCAGGCGCCAGATGGACGCCCGCGACGCCAGAGCGAGGCCGACCGCGGCCGCCGCCAGAATGACGCCGATGATCACGCCGACGTCCTGCCCGAGGCCCAGATGGGCGAGGGCGTCGTTGCCACCGATAGCCGCCGTGCTCCAGAGACCGCCGGCGCTGTCGCGCAGCGGTACGAGAACGCCGCTATAGGTGGCCAGACCCACAATGGCGATGACGATCGACGAATAGAACGCCCGCAGATTGCCCGTGGCCGACAAGACCAGCAATCGCGACACGCAGCCGCGCGCCAGGATCATGCCGATGCCGAACAGGACGCCGCCGATGATGGCGCCGGACAGGCTTTGGGCGGTGGCGAAGAAGCGGGTTTCGACGACGTTCACGACATCGAGCGTCAAAAGGATCTGGACGCCGAGCACCGCAGCCGCAAAGCCGGCCGCCCAAGTTGCCAGCGCGGCGAGGTCGCGTCTGCGGGTGAGATCGAGAACCGCCGAGCGCGTGCAGAACGCGCTGCGCTGCATGAAGAAGCCGAACAGGGCGCCGATCACGGCACCGCCGGCGAGCGCCGTCTGATTCTCGCCAATCAGATCGATCAGGGGGACGAAGTCCATCGCAGTGTTTCCCGAATTGCGTGTTCCCAGAACATATGCGGGAACCGCGATCTATTCAGGCCACGGGAATTGCGTTTGGCCCAGCGTGCGGGGATGGTTTTCCCACGCAGGCTGGTTTTGTTGGATTCTCGTTCCGCCACGCGCCAAGCGGCGCGGTTTGCGCCCCCTTATTCCCGGTTGGAGACCGCCGCTTCACCGAAGGTCGCCATGCCGGAATGACATTCCGCCGCCGCCTTGACGATGCCGGCGGCAATCGCCGCGCCGGTGCCTTCGCCGAGCCGCATCCCAAGCGCCAAGAGCGGCACCTTGCCCATCGCTTCGACCGCGCGGATATGGCCCGGCTCGGCCGAGACATGGCCGAACAGGCAATGGTCGAGGGCTCTCGGGTCCATGGCGTAAAGGATCGCCGCGGCGGCGGTCGAGACGAAGCCGTCGACAATGACCGGTACCTTTTGCATGCGCGCGGCCAGAATCGCGCCGGCCATCGCGGCGATCTCGCGTCCACCGAGACGCCGCAACACCTCCAGCGGGTCGGCGAGATGCCCCTTGTGATGTTCCAGCGCTGCGGCGACGACCCGCGCCTTCTTATCGACGCCGGTCGCGTCATGGCTGGCGCCGGGACCGGTCCAGTCACGCGGGTCCCCGCCGAACAGCGCCGCGAAGATCGCCGCCGCGATGGTGGTGTTGCCGATGCCCATTTCGCCGATGCACAGCAGATCCGGCTCGCCGGCCAGCACCTCCATTCCGAAGGCCATCGTGGCGGCGCAGGTGCGCTCGTCCATCGCCGCGGCTTCCGTGATGTCCTCGGTCGGTATTTCGAGGGCGAGATCGAAGACCTTGAGGCCGAGGTCGTAGGCGGCGCAAATCTGATTGATGGCCGCTCCGCCGGCGGCGAAGTTCGCGACCATCTGCGCCGTCACCTCGGCCGGAAAGGGCGAGACCCCTTGCCTGGTGACGCCGTGATTGCCGGCAAAGACGGCAACCAGCGGCCGGCGTACCGCCGGCTGACGGCCCTGCCAAGCGGCGAGCCACTCGGACAAGTCTTCCAGGCGACCGAGCGCGCCCGCCGGCTTGGTCAATTGCCCTTCGCGCTCGCGCTTCACCCGGACCGCCGCCTCGTCGGGGCCGGGCATCCGGCGGACGAGATCACGAATATCGTCGAAAGGCAGTCCGGTTGTGGACATCGCTCGCTCCTCGGGGTTTGCTTCGGCGAACGACGACGGAATGTCGGCGGCGCCGTTACGAATTGGCTGTGGCGGGCATGGCGCAGCGACGCGCAAGGAGCAAGTCCGCAATGAGGGAATTCACCGCTTCGACGATGCGATCGCTGGCCTTTCTGACCAGGCTTCCGCCGGCGCGACGCGCCTTTACCGGCACGCACCCGCTCGGCGAGGACGTCCATGCCTTTCCGCTGGCGGGGCTGATCGCGGCGCTGCCGGCGGCGCTGATTTTGTTTCTCGGGCCTGCGGTCGGCCTGTCGGCGCTCGTCGTCGCGTCGCTGGCGGTCGCGGCGATGGTCTTCGTCACCGGCGCGCTGCACGAGGATGGGCTCGGCGATGTCGCCGACGGGCTCGGCGGCCACCATGAGCGGGAGCGCGCGCTGGCGATCATGAAGGACAGCCGGGTCGGCAGCTATGGCGCCCTCGCCCTCGTCCTGTCGGTCGCGCTGCGGATCGTGCTTCTGGCCGAACTGGTCGAAGCCGGTCCCGCAGGAGCGGCGCTCGCCATGCTCGGTGTCGCGGCGGCAAGCCGCGGCGCGATGGCCTGGCTGTGGGCGTCGCTGCCTTCCGCCTCGATCGGCGGCACGGCGAATCGGATGGGCCGGCCGGACCGCAGAAACGGACGTGCCGCGCTACTGATCGGTGATGGCCTCTACATCGTCGCCGGCATCCTCGCCGTCGGCTTCGGCTCGACGTTCGCCGGCTTCCTCCTGGGCGGGCTGGTGCTTTTGTGGTTTCGCGGCTTCATCGAGCGCCGTCTCGGCGGCCAGACCGGCGACTGCTTGGGCGCGTCGCAGCAGCTCGTGGAAATCGCCGCGCTGCTCGGCCTTGCGCTCGGCAGCGGATAAACGGGCCCGACCTATAGCGCCGCCGCGATGAACAGCAGCGCGGCGAACGCCAGAAGCAGATTCGCCGCGGTCCGGAACAGCCCGATCGCAGCGGCGATGTCGGCCGGCCCCGCCCAGCGCCGGCCCGCCGGATTGAGCATCGGCGCCTCGACTTCGAGATTGCCGTAGCGGCGCGGACCTCCGAGCGACAGGCCAAGGGCGGCGGCCATCGCCGCCTCCGGCCAACCGGCATTGGGCGAACGATGCAAAGGCGCATCGCGCCGCGCGGTGGCCAGTGCCGCCTGGCTGACCGCCTTGCTCCGATCGCGCATCCCCGCCGAAAGCGCGATCAGCAGCGCCGTCAGCCGGGCCGCCGGCCAGTTCATCCAATCGTCCAGCTTCGCCGACGCCCAGCCGAAGGCGCGATGGCGATCGTTCATATGGGCGATCATCGAATCGGCCGTGTTGACGGCCTTGTAGACAAGCAGACCTGGAAGACCCAAAACCAGATACCAGAGAAACGGCGCGACAACGCCGTCGGAGGCGTTTTCGGCAAGGCTCTCGATCGCCGCGCGGCACACGCCGGCCTCGTCCAGCGCCTCGGGATCACGGCCGACGATCATCGCGACCGCGCGGCGCCCTGATTCCAGACCCTTTTCATCGAGCGCGCGTTCGACCGCGCGGACATGGTCGATGAGGCTCTTCTGGGCGAGAAAGACGGCGAGCACGAGTGCCTCGAACAGCCAACCGACGGGGCCAGCTATCGCAAAGAGCGTCGATAGCAGGACGCCCGCGAGCAAAGCGCCGCCGACGAGCAGGCCGGCGGCGATGATCCCGTTGCGCCACCGAGCCGATTCCCCGAGTTGTGGCCGGTTGAGTATCTGGTCAAGCCGGTCGATAACCCATCCGACGAGCACCACCGGATGCGGCACCCGACGCCACAGCCAATCCGGGTCGCCGACAAGCCGGTCGAGGGCGGTCCCCAGAAACAGGATCGCAAGGCGCGACATCATCCTTCACCACCGATCTCGTCGAGCGCTTCCGCCAGAGCCGCCCGCAGCCGCGCGGCATCGTCGGGGCCGGCCGGATTGCCGATCCGCAGCCAGTCCGGCCGCTTGGCGAAGGGCCGCGTCAGGATGCTCCGACGGCAGAGCGCTTCGAACAGCGCGCCGGCCCGTTCGTGGCGGATTGTCGCGAACAGGGCGGTGCGGCCGACCAGCGGCGTGCGGCGGTCGAGCACCGCTTCGAAAAGCATTTCGGCCTGACGACGGATGCGCTGGCGGGTCGCGCGGATCGCTGCGTCATTGCCGAGAAGCGCCTCGGCGCAAACCAGCGCCGGCCCCGACACCGCCCACGGCCCGAGCCGCTCCGACAATCGCCCGGCGAGGTCGGGCGTGGTCAGCGCGAAGCCGAGGCGAAGGCCGGCGAGGCCGAAGAATTTGCCGAAGGAGCGATGGATCAGAAGTCCCGGCCGCCCGGCTTGCGATGCCAGACTCATCTCGGGCGTAACGTCCATGAAGGCTTCGTCGACGACGAGGAGACCGCCGCGCGCGACCAATCTCTCGTGAAGCTCGAACAGCTCGGCCCGCGAGAAAACCCGACCATCCGGGTTGTTTGGGTTGACGACGACCGCGACCGTCACGGTGTCGACGATCTCGTCCGGCCGGTCGATCCCCGCCACCTCATGCCCCGCCGCGACAAACGCGCGCCGGTGTTCGGCATAGGTCGGCTCGACGATCGCGACCTCGGTCGGCGGGATGAGGAACGGCAGCAGCGAGATCAGCGCCTGCGAGCCCGGCGCGGCGACGATGCCGGCGTCGGCCGGAGCGCCATAGGCCCGGCGCGCGGCGTCGAGCGCCGCCCGTTCCAGGCTGGATTCCGGCAAGCGTGAGAACGCTTCGGGCGGAAAATCCGGCAATTCCGCCGGAACCGGATTGATCCCGGTGGACAGATCCAGCCAGTCCTCGCGGCGTCCACCGTGTCGGGCGATCGCGGTGTCGAGGGCGCCGCCATGGCGAAGGGCGCTAGCGTCCGGCTGCATCAGGATTCCCTGTCGATGACGTGGAGAAAGGAGCCGCTGACACGGCCCCGGCGCAGCCCGTGATTGCCGAGATCGGCGCCGCGCGCGTCTGACGCCCGGAACAACGCCTCGCCGGGCCCTTCGGCGATGATCGAGGCATAGTGAAACTCATGCGCCCGCAGCGGACCGGACCAGGGTCTGCCGCCGACCGGGGTGAGCCGGCGATAGCCGAGATGCAGCTTGCGCCGGGCGAAGCTGGTTTCCAGCGGCAGCAGGCCGAGCATCGGATGAGCCTTGCCGTCGGCGTCGGTCAGCGTCTCGCCGAGCACCATGTAGCCGCCGCACTCACCATAGATCGCGGCGCCGCGCTCCGCCGCCGCGCGCGTCCCGGCCAGGAAACCGGACGCCGCCGCAAGACGCCCGGCATGGAGCTCCGGGTAGCCGCCCGGCAGATAGATCGCGTCGGCCGCCGGGTCCGGTGCCTCGTCGGCCAGCGGCGAGAAAAACGACACCGCGGCACCGACATCGCGCCAGCCGGCAAGCAGATGCGGATAGGCGAAGGCGAAGGCCTTGTCCCGCGCCACGGCGATCGTCTGGCCGAGCGGGGCGAGTGGGGCGGCGAGGGCCTGGGG
>DRFF01000148.1 GCA_011050685.1 Aurantimonas coralicida | reverse complement strand
ATGTCGGACGAACAAAAAAAAGCCGCCCTCATGCAGCTCGGGTTTGCCGACAAGTCCGTCATCTTCATCCAGACGATTCTCGGCCAGTCCAAGGCGATCCGTGAGTACGAGGGGGAGCTGCGGAACGCCGCAGGGACCACCGAGAAGGTGGCGAGCAAACAACTCGAATCCTTCAAGGCGCAGATAAAACTCACGACCGATTCACTCAAGGTCATGATTATCGAGTTGGTCAACACCGTGATGCCGATGTTCGGGCTCAAGGGTGGGCTCGCCGATGTGCGGTTCGCCTTGGAGCGAGCCGAATGGTGGATCAAGGGAAATACAGAAGCGATCGCGACATGGGTGAACGTGATCGCGAAGTCCGTGAAACTGGCCGTGCAGCTTTTCAATCTGTTCGGCGTGACCATCGAGAGCACGTTCAAGATGGTGGGCGACGTTCTCGGCAACATCGGTGCCTTGATGGTTGGGATCTTCACGTTCGACTTAAATCTCATCAAGGTCTCGCTGGGGGAATTGAAAGACAATTTCATTGAGGACATGCAGCCGGTTCGCGATGCGTTGGTCGAGAGCGCCGACGCCGCCATCGCCCTTGCCAAAGCGATCGGGAAGGTTTGGTCTGCAGCACCCGTGCGGCGGCCACAAGGTGGCCAAGCGCCTGGCTCTCAGCCATCCGAGGAACCGTTCGACCCGTTCGCGAATACGGTTTGGGGGCCACCTATATACGAGGGTTACGATCTCACGCTCCCGGATGACCTGGAAGCCCGGATAAGGGACTCTATAAAGGAATTGGCAGAGCAGATGGCGAAGTTCTCCAATGAGGCCTTTATGAACGCGATCGGCGAGATGGCTAGCGTCATTGAGTCGGGGCTCGAGGAGACGATCGGCGATGCGATCTTCAACGGCCTCGAGGCGGCGTTCGACACCGGCAATCTCCTAAAGTTCTTCGAGCACTTCGGCAAGACGCTGCTCGCCGGCTTCGGTGACATCCTAGTGCAGTTGGGCAAGATCCTGATTCAGTACGGCCTCACGATGGAAGCACTGCGGCCGTTCCTGATGAACATCTTCACCGCGGGGCCTGCGGCGATCGCGGCCGGGGCGGCGTTGATTGCCCTTGGGTCGGCGTTTAGCTCGATCGTCTCGAGTAGCGGAGGCGCGGCACGCGGCACCGCGACGGCGGGTGCGTTCCGCGAACCGAACTTCGGCTTTGCCCAGCAGCAGGCGAACGTCTCCCGGCAAACGATTTCCATGGGGTCCGCGCCCACGGTGCAACCGCAGCCGGCGGTCAACAACTTCATCACCGTCATCGGGCCAGACGATCCCACGGCCCAGCGGCAACTCACCGAGCTGCTGGTGAAGGCCCAACGCCGCGGGCTGGTGCTTGTCCCATGAGTAGCATCGCCTTCAACGACGGTGGTGCCGCAACCCTCGTAAGTCCGGCGCCGAATCCGCTCAAGCGGTTCGCCGGCTGGACGCCGGACGTGGTCGACGTCGGTGTGCAGGAAACCGCGCTCGGCACAGGCGTGGCGTACCAGTTCCTATTTCGCACCGATTACGTCGTCAGCTTCGATGTCCCCTATCTCACCCAAGCGGAGATCGCCGTTGCCCTGCGGTTGATCCGGCACCTCACGGGTGGGGGTTCCTGCACGGTTGACACGGACGACCTGAGCGCCAACTCCTACACCTGCCGGCTCCGCGAGGGCACGAAGCCTACCCTCACGCTCGCCGATCGGGCGATGATGGAGTACACACTCCACGTCGAGCTCACGAACACGGCAGCAGCGGCCCTCATCGCTGAGTATCGATAATGCCGCGCGCCACCCGTCACTACAGGTTGAGGATCCGGAACGCCGCTGACTCAGCGGACGACCTGATTCTGACCTCCGTCCCGGGCGGGACCAATCCATACCTAACAGGTCCTCCGCAGGGCGACGGGCAGGAAATTGATCCCGCCACCGGCGAGAGCTCCATCGGGGCGTATTCGATCGAGGCCGCGGATGTCAGTGAGGTTATCACCGCCGCCTTGGTTGACGGCAGCGGGCGCCAAACGCTGATCCAGCGCCGGGCCTACCTCGAGATGTCTACCGACGGCGGCTCAACCTTCCCCACGGTCCTGGTGCCCGGCTTCGTCAACGCCTATCGGCTTGTTACCCCAATGCGGTGGGCGTTCACGATCGGCGAGTCGCGGCGGATAGAGTACACGCGGAAGGTCTGGGACCGCACGACCGACAACTTCGAGCAGGCGACCTGCCTGATCGGTGGGCCCTTCAGGGGCGACTGGGGCCCCATTGCCGGGCGCGGCGATGGCTGGCGCTTCGAAGTCATAGACACCGATGCCACCACCGTGACGCTCCGGGTCCTCTTCGGCTGGTTCCCGATCGACGGATCGACGCCGGGCTACCAATTCGGCATCACACCGTATGCCCGGATCCGCGCGAACAACCTCGCCAGTGCCGAAGAAGTGCTCATCGAAACTGCCGCCAATACCGCCACCTATCCTGGGATCGTCGTGCTTGTGGAGACGGAAAATGGGACGGAGGTCGATCGGTTTACAGCACTCGCCCAAGAACTGGGGCCGCAGTTGTCGCATGTAATCTTGCTTAACGATGACATCAAGCTGTTGCGAGCCGGGACGGCATGGGGCGGTACTCCGCCAAGCAACGGCACGATCTTCCGCGTATATGCCTGGCGAACCACGAT
>DRFF01000147.1 GCA_011050685.1 Aurantimonas coralicida | reverse complement strand
GTACATGAACCAGCCGCTAGCGGGCGCCGCGTCGAAGAAGATCGAGCCGGTGACGAACACCCCGCCGATGAGGAAGCACCAATAGCCGAAGGCCGACAGGCGCGGAAACGGCAGATCGCGCGCGCCCAGCATCTGCGGCAGGATGACGATCGCCACGGCCTCGAAGATCGGCACGGCGAACAGGAACATCATCACCGTGCCGTGCAGCGTGTAGACCTGATTGTAGAAATTGGCCGACAGAAAGTCGTTGTCCGGAACGGCGAGCTGCACGCGGATCATCAGGCCGAGAACGCCCGCGAACAGTAAGAAGGCGAAGGCGGTGGCCGTGTACCAGATCCCCACCTCGGTGTTGTTCACCGCCGACCAGTAGCGCCAGCCTTTCGGCGCCTTCCAGACCTCGATCAGTCGCTCCTCCTGGGCGCGGCGGACGGCCGCGTCCTCCTGGTCCTGATGGGTGGCGCCGGTCACGCCAGGCTTGCCGAACGCGGTCTCGCTCATCGCAGCGCCCCCAGCCAGTTGGCGATGGCGGTGATCTCGGCTTCGGGCAGCATGGCGAAGGCGGGCATTTCGGCTCCCGGCTTGAGATGGGCGGGGGAGCGGATGAAGGCGGCGATACTCGCTTCCGTTGTTTCAAGCAGACCCGCGCCGATGGTTTTCCGCGAGGCGACGTGGGTCAGGTCCGGCCCGACGGCGCCGTCGGCCGGCGTGCCGCGCACCGTGTGGCAGGCGCCGCAGCCGCGGTCGACGAACCGGTCCGGCCCCTCGCCTTCGGTGACCGCGGCCGGCTGGCTCTGGGCCTCGACGTAGCGGGCATAATCGGCCTCGGAGACGACGACGACGCGAAATCCCATCTGCGCGTGGGCGTCACCGCAGAATTCGGCGCAGACGCCGTTGTAGACGCCCTCGCGGGTCGGCTCGAGCACCAGCCGGTTGACTCGACCGGGAATAGCGTCGGTCTTGCCGGCGATGGCCGGCACCCAGAAGGAATGGATCACGTCCGGGCTGCCGAGGAGAATTTCGGAGCGGCGGCCGACCGGCAGCCAGAGTTCGTTGGCACTCTCGACGCCGCCGGCGGGCAGGCTCTTGGCGACGCCCGGCTCGCCCTCGATGCCGTAGGCGATACGCCACCAGAAGCGCTCGCCGGAGACCGCGATCTTCGGCCCGTCCGCCTCGCGCCGAAGTTCCGGCATCATGGTGAGGCCCCAACTCAAGAGGGCGGCCAGGACGATCGTGGGGACGACGGCACCACCCCAGATGATCAGCCGGATTCCGGTCGCTTCGCTGTGAGCCGCGGGATTGACCCTGGTCGCGTAGACCGAGAGGCCGATAACGAGCAGCCAGATGACGACAGCCCCCGCGAGCATGACCCAGAACAGGGCCTCGACGCCGGCGGCTTCTCTTCCGGCGGCTTCGAATGTCGATTGCGGACCGGCACAGCCGGCGGTGAGGAGCATGAACCCTGGGGCGAGCAAACGCGCCCATCGGCGCGCCGGCAAGGTGCGGTGCGAGGCGGCAGGCTTTACGATCCGTTGCGGTCGGCCTGTGGTCGGCCGCGATTCCGGCATGGGTCCCCCTGTCGTTCGGCGTCGCGGAACATTTCGACGGCGTCAGCGCGAAGATAGCAAGGTCGTCGGATTCGGCCAGAGCTTGATCCGTGAACCGGCGATCGATTGCGCTCATGGGGCATCGCGGTTCGCTCATTGAAAATTCCGCCCCTTCGGCAGCACCTGTCGCACGGCCCGATCGGCAATGCCGGGACGATGCGCCGGGTCAGGTGTCGTGAGCATGGAGCGGTGGCGGGCAAGCAGTTTTGCCTGACCGCGCTGTTCGTCGACCGGTCGGCGGATCTCGTCGGCCCGGGCGAGCGCGGTCCCGAGCGAGGCGACGGCCTCGGCGTTTTCGTCCGTTTCGGCCTCGTCGACAGCCGGGACGTCACCGCTGGCGATCGGCATCAGCAGCGGCGTCAGATCTTCGATGTCGTCGGCGACGACATGGATCACTTCCCGGTCGGACTGCATCCGTCCCGTCACCTTGACGAAGCGCGCGCCGAGGACGACCGGACGGAAGCGCTCGAAGATTTTCGGCCAGACGATGATGTTGGCGATGCCGGTTTCATCCTCGATGGTCATGAAGATCACGCCCTTCGCCGAGCCCGGCCGCTGGCGGATGAGGACGAGGCCCGCGACGGCGACGCGGCTGCCCGAGCGCAGCGTCGCCAGCGTCTCGTTGGCCAGCACGCGTCTCCGTTCCAGCGCGGCGCGCAGGAAGGAGACCGGATGCGCCTTCAGGGAGAGCGACAGGAATCGGTAGTCGTTGAACACCTCCTCGCCGACCGGCATCGGCGGCAGATGCGCGTCGGGCTCGGCCTGCAGATCCTTGGCTGAAGCGCGCTCGAATAGCGGCAGGCGCTCGGCCGCGCCGTTCGGATCGAGCGCCCGGCAGGCCCACAGTGCGTCGCGGCGGCTGAGGCCCAGTGAGCCGAAGCCATCGGCGTCGGCCAACCGCTCGATCGTCGCGCGTCTCAGCCCCGAACGCAGCCACAGATCGCGAATCGAATCGTAGCCTGGCCCCCGTGCCGCCACCAGCGCCGCCATTTCCTCGGCGCCGAGCCCTTTGACCTGGCGAAAGCCGAGGCGGACGGCGTGGCGGGTTCGGATGGCCTCCCGCATGTCCGAATGCCGGGCTTTCATGCCGCCGGGATCGAAGGGTGCCGCCTCCAGCGTCTGGTCGAAGGCGGAGTGATTGACGTCGACCGGCCTGATCTCGACGCCGTGCTCCCTGGCGTCGCGGACGATCTGCGCCGGCGCGTAGAAACCCATCGGCTGGGCGTTCAGAAGCGCGGCGGCGAAAACGTCGGGATAATGGCATTTCAGCCAGCAGGAGGCATAGACGAGCAGTGCGAAGGAGGCGGCGTGGCTTTCGGGAAAGCCGTATTCGCCAAAACCCTCGATCTGCTTGAAGCAGCGCTCGGCGAAGTCGCGCTCATAGCCGCGCGCGACCATTCCCTCGACCAGCTTCTTCTGGAAGGTGTGGATGGTGCCGACCCGGCGAAACGTCGCCATGGCGCGGCGCAGCTTGTCGGCCTCGTTCGGCGTGAACCCGGCGGCGACGATGGCGATCCGCATAGCCTGTTCCTGGAACAGCGGAACGCCGAGGGTGCGGCCGAGCACCTCGCGCAACTCCTCCTTGGGATAGCTGACCGGCTCCAGCCCCATCTTGCGCCTCAGATAGGGGTGGACCATGTCGCCCTGGATCGGGCCGGGCCGCACGATCGCCACCTCGATGACGAGATCGTAAAAGCACTCGGGCTTGAGCTTCGGCAGCATCGACATCTGCGCCCGGCTCTCGATCTGGAAGACGCCGAGCGTGTCGGCCCGCTGGGCCATCCGGTAGGTCGGCGCGTCGTCCGCCGCCAGTGACAGATCGGCGAGGCTGAGCGTCACGCCGTAATGGCTTTCAAGCAGATCGAAGCCGCGGCGCAGGCACGACAGCATGCCGAGGGCGAGAATGTCGATTTTCAGGATGCCGAGCTCGTCGAGATCGTCCTTGTCCCATTCGACGATGGTGCGCCCGTCCATGCCGGTGTTGAGGATCGGCACGACTTCGTCGATGCGGCCCCTGGTGATGACGAAGCCGCCGACATGCTGGGACAGATGCCGGGGAAAGCCGGCGAGCTCGGTGGCGAAGTGGAGGACATTCGTCGTGGTCGGATCCTCGGCCGTCAAACCGGCCGCCGCGGCTTCGCGCTCCCCGAGATCGGAGGAATGGTAGCCCCAGACCGATCCGGACAGCGCCGAGACCGCGTCCTCCGACAGGCCGAAGGCCTTGCCGACCTCCCGGGCGGCCGAGCGGGCGCGATAGGTGATGACGGTGGCGGCGATGGCGGCGTTGTTCCGGCCGTAATGGTCGTAGATGTACTGGATCACCTCCTCGCGGCGCTCGTGCTCGAAGTCGATGTCGATGTCGGGCGGCTCGCGCCGGTCCGACGAGATGAACCGCTCGAACAACAGACCGGCGCGCTCGGGCGAGACCTCGGTGATGCCGATGCAGAAGCACACCACCGAATTGGCTGCCGAGCCGCGCCCCTGGCACAGGATGCCTTTCGAGCGGGCGAATTCGACGATGTGGTGGACGGTGAGGAAATACGGCTCGTATTTCAGCTCGCCGATGATCTGAAGCTCATAGTCAATCTGCCGGGTGACGCTCGCCGGAACGCCTTCCGGATAGCGCCATTTGGCGCCGCCATGGGCGAGAAAGCGCAGTTCCTCCGCCGGGGTGCGGGCCAGGGGCAGCGCCTCGTCGGGGTATTCGTAGCGAAGGCTCTTCAGGTCGAAATCGAGTTCGTCGAAGAAGTGGTTGGCGGTCTCGACGGCTCCCGGATAGGCGCGAAACAGCCGCCCGATCTCGTCAGGGGCCTTCAGATGCCGCTCGGCGTTGCGCGACAAAAGGCGCCCCGCTTGGGCGAGCGGCACATGCGCGCGGATTGCGGTCATCACGTCCTGCAGCCGTCTTCGACCAGGCGCATGGTGGAAAACGTCGTTGGTCGCCATCAGCGGCGTGCCGCATTGCTCCGCGAGGCGGGCGGCGCGGGCGAGGCGGCGCTGGTCGAGCCCGTCATGGGCCGGCGCGGCGGCAAGCCGCACGGCGCGGGGAAAGGCCGCAGCGAGCGCCTGGAGGGCGGCGGCGAGGTCCGCTCCGCTTTTCTCGTCATGGCCGAGCGCCGCGGGCGCTACGGCGGCGAGATTGAGACCGTCGCCCCATTCGAGCAAGTCGGACAGATGCAGGACGCAGTCGCCCTTGCGGGTTCGCAGGTTGCCGAGGCTGAGCAAGCGACACAGTCGGCCCCAGCCGGCGCGGTCGCGCGGATAGGCGAGAATGTCGGGGGTGTCGTCGGAAAAGACCAGCCGGGCGCCGGGAGCGTAGGCAAGGCCGGCTTCTCGCGCTGCCTGATGGGCGCGCACCACACCGGCGACGCTGTTGCGGTCGGCAAGGCCGATGCCGGTAAGGCCGAGCCGGTGGGCGGTGACGACCAGTTCCTCCGGCTGCGAGGCGCCGCGCAGGAAGGAAAAGCAGCTGGCGACGCCGAGTTCGGCGAAGGCGGCCGGGGATAGCGCGGGTGTCATGCGAAGATTCCGTGCAGATACCAGGCCGGTCGCGGGGCCGGCAGCTGCCATTCGGGATCGACCGCCGGGTCGGCCCAACCGGCTCGAAACAGCCAGAAGCGGCGGCCGTCGGCATCCTCGATCCGGTAATAGTCGCGCGCGGCTTCGCCCGCGTCCCGCCACCATTCGGCGCCGATGCGCTCCGGCCCCTCAGCCCGGCGCACGACATGCAGCGCCCGGCGCCAGCGAAATTGCAGCGGCGCGCCGTCCGGCACCTCGAAGCTTGCCTCGATCGGCTCCGGCAAGGCGAGCAGCCGGACCGGGCGGGGCGCGCCGGCCGGTGCAGGGCTCTGCCGGGCCGCACAACCATGGGCCTCGCCGGCGTTCACCGGCCGCCAGCACTCGGCCCGCTCCGGCCAATGGCTGTCGGCGACGTCGATCCGCAGGACGCTGGCCTCGCCCAGGCGGGCGCCGAGCCGGTCGATGAGGCCGCCGAAAGCATCGACGGCCGCGTCAGCGCCGGACAGATCCGTCTGCACATCCGGCATCGGCGCGGCCTCGTACACTGCCAGCCTGACGAGATCATAGCCGTAGCCGGCGTCGAACTCTTCGCCGAGGCCCTTCATGCGCTCGCGGAACAGGCGCTGCACATGGCCCGGCTCGCGCACCGGCCGCGACGCGCCGACGGCGAGCCGGTTGACCTGTCCGTCGACGCGAAACAGCGACAGTTCCAGCCGCCGGGCGCCGACGCCGCGCCGCGCCAGATCGTCCCGCAGCCGTTCGGCGAGGAGGAAAAGGACGCGCTCGACATCCTCGACCCGGCTGATCGGCTCGAACAGCCGGCGCTCGGCGGCAAGCTCGGGAACCGGCCGCCGGGGGCTGATCGGGCGAAAGACCCGGCCAACCGCTTCATCGAGGCGGGTCAAAAGATCCTCGCCGAAGCGCCGGGCCAATCCAGCGCGCGGCAGCGACAACAGCGACCCGGTCGTCTTGAGGCCGAGCCGCCGCAGCATGGCGGCGAGGCTCGCATCGAGCCGCAGCGCGGCGACGGGCAGCGGGGCGATCGCGGCCTGTTCCTCGCCCGCCGCAACGATGCGGGGGACGCCGGGGCCGACCAGGGTGAGCGCCGTTCCGGCATGGCTGGCGATCACGGCCGACGCCGCGAAACCCTGCTGGAACAGGCGGGCGAGGAGGTCGTCCATCAGCGCTTTTTCGCCGCCGAACAGATGGGCGCAGCCGGAAATGTCGAGGACGAGGCCATGCGGCGGGTCGAGCGCGACGAGGGGCGTGTAGCGGTCGCACCAGTCGGCAAGGGCTGTCAGCAGGCGCGCGTCGGCCGGCGGATCGGCGAGGATGATCGCCAATCCGGGAAACCGCGCCCGCGCCTCGGCCAGTCCGACCCCCGGCGACAGCCCGCCGGCCTCCGCCCACTCGCAGACAGCAGTGATCCGATTGGCGTTGGCGACCGTCTCGTACAGCGCCAGCGGCGCCATCAAGGTTGCGGCCGCGTCCTCCTTACGACGCGCGCTGGAGCGCCACGAGCGACCCATCGTCTCGCGCCGGATCCGGTCGGTTGACAGGCGCGGTAGCGAGAGGGCGAGAAAGCGCGGCTGCACGCTCGGGGCGAAGCGGGTCGAAACGTCGCTCATGGGGGTTCCACTCCAGACTGAAATGCCGCGGCCGGCCATCGCGGGATTTTTCGACCGTGACGGCGAACACCGGATGGCCGATGAGCTTTTGATGATCGGCAAGGTCGGGAACGAAAGCCGCCGGCGACGGCCGCACGCGCAGCCTAAGCGGCGCCGCCGTCGCCTCGGCGCGGGCGCTCTGGCGCAAGAGCAGGAACGGCAAGCCGGCCTCGCGGGCGCGAAAATGCAGCCGCCGCGTGCCGTCGAGGCCGAGCCGCGCCGGATTGCCGCGCACTTCCATGATCGCCATCGTCAGCGCCGACGAGGCGGCGGCCTCTTCGCCGGCCCAGGCCGCGTCCTCCAGCCGGCGGGTCCGCACGATGCAAAGCGCGCTCGGGTCGAGGCCGAAGCCGGCAAGGCCCGGCCAATAGGGCAGGCCCGCTTCCAAAAACGCCAGGCTGTCACCGATCCACAAAAGCGGCTTGCCCTGCCGGGCGCCGAAGCGGATGGCCAAAGCGAGGGCGAAGCCGGCCAGCGTTCCGCCGTTCCGCGTCTCGTCGAGATGGATTTCGGTCAACCCGGCGGCCGGAAAGCCGCCGCCGAGCGCGGCGTCCGCCGCCGCGCAACCGAGCGAATGCAGTTTGAGCGCGCTGCGCCGCGCCGGCTTTTCCGCCTTCGCTGCCGCCGACTCGTCGGCTCGCTCCAAACGGGCGACCGGTTGCCCCTCGATCCGGGCGATCTGATCCCGCAACCGGGCAAGGGCCGGATTCCTAGAACTGGTCGCCGCCGCGTCATTCGCCGCGGACCGCGCCCGCGCCGAGGGGGAATCCGCCGGCCGGGCCGGCCAGGCATCGCTGACAGCCATAGAATCTCCTTCGGCCGCAAGGGTTTGCGGCCGTTCCACCTCTGCGAAAGAGGCTTTGTTCCTGATATGTTCCTATAGATTCCAGAGGGGGATGGGAGAGTCAAGCGAGGCGCTATGTGATTATTTTCCTGCTGCCTCGAATGGCGGGTGTGCTTGACGATCGGCATCGTATCGGTAAATGATACAGCGCTTCAGGAGCGGCGATGATCGTTTCATACAAGGGCAAGACGGTCGAAGCTGTTGCCGCGGGCAGGGCAATCAAAGGATTTCCGGCCGATCTCGTCACGCGTGCCGAGCGCCGTTTGCGGGCTGTCGCGAATGCGACCCAATTGGATGATCTT
This sequence comes from Aurantimonas coralicida, assembly GCA_011050685.1. Lineage (GTDB taxonomy): Bacteria > Pseudomonadota > Alphaproteobacteria > Rhizobiales > Rhizobiaceae > Aurantimonas > Aurantimonas coralicida_A. Next base: position 9,736 of record DRFF01000147.1, on the reverse strand, counting down.
CGCTCTCCGCCCGGCAACCGTCTCGAAAAATTGTCCGGGGATCGCGCCGGACAGCATTCGATCCGCATCAACGATCAATGGCGCATCTGCTTTAGATGGGCCGAGAGAGGCGCCGAAGATGTCGAAATCGTCGACTATCACTGATCCCGCCTGTAATCCCACGGTTGCTAAGGAGGGCGGAATGACATTGCAGTTCGCTCGACCGATCCATCCCGGCGAGTTCCTTCGGGAGGAATATCTGGTGCTGCTGAACATGAGTGCCGGCGCGCTGGCCAAGCAGCTCCACCTTCCGCGCACCCGTATCGAACGGATCGTCAAGGAAGAGGTCGGAATCACCCCGGATACGGCTCTGCGCCTGGGGCGCTATTTCAACACGACCCCGCAGTTCTGGATGAATTTCCAGCAGGCCTATGAGTTGGAGACGCAGGCGGCGAAGCTGGCCGAAGAACTGGAGGCCATTGAGCCTCTGCCGGTCGGACCGATAGCGGCCTGACAGGCACGTGCGACCGGTCCCGTCCGCCCTTTACACCCGCACCCGCCGCACCGCGTCGTCCGGTTCGATGCGGCCGTGCCATTGCTTCGGATAGCCGAGCGAGACCTCCTCGAAGGCGACGCCGTCGATCATCCGGCTGGAGCGGATGTGGATGTGGCCGGAGATCACCGCGCGGGCGGCAAAGCGGGTGTGCCAGTTTTCGGTTCGCCGCGTGCCGCACCAGAGCGAAAAGCGCGGAATGCGCGGCAGCCGGGCCAGCTCCTCGCGCAATGGCCAGTGATTGATCAGCACGGTCGGCAGCCCGTCGTCGAGGGCTTCGAGCCGCTGTACGGTGAGGTCGCAGCGGGCCGCGCACCACGCGCTCCGGCTGTCGAAGGGCGCCGGCGACAGAAGCTGCTCGTCGGCGCAGCGGATACCCGCTTCCCGCGCCCAGGCGACGGCGGCGTCGAGCGGCACATGGTCCGGCCGGAAGGAATAATCGTAGAGCAGGAACATCGGCACGATCCGCACAAGCGTGCCGTCGATCTCGGTGACCGGATAGGGGTCTTCGGGCGTCAGCACGCCGCGCTCGCGGCAGAGAGCGACGAAGCGCTGGTAGCGCGCTTCGCCGCGGAGCGCGGTTCCTCGCGAGGCGACCGACCAGAGTTCGTGATTGCCCGGCACCCAGACGATTTGTTTGAATTTCGGCTGCAGGGCGTCGAACGCCAGATCCAGATGGCGTTCGGTTTCGCCGACGTCACCGGCCAGAATCAGCCAGTCGTCCGGCCGCGCCCGGATCGTGTGGATCGCCTCGCGGTTGGTCGGATGGCCGAGATGCAGATCGCCGACGGCGAAGAGTTTCACGAGGCCGGCCCGCCCGCATCCGCGTCGCTCCTCGCCATCGCGTCCAGCGGCATGACGACGGGTTCGAGCTCTTCGATCAGGTCGGTCAGCGGCACCGTTCTGAGAAAGCGGATCGGCGGCAGGCGATCCCGTGGCGAGACCGCCAGTGCCAACCGGTGTTCGGCGGAGACGCGGCGCCGGAGAAAGGTCCAACGGGCGGGATCGTCCGGGCAGCTCGGCGCGAATCCGATCGTCGGCGTTTCGCCTTCCAGATCAAAGGAGAAGCCGTCGAGCGGCAGCGCCAGACCCATGCCGCGCGCCTTGATATAGGCCTCCTTGAGCGTCCAGAAGGCAAAGAATCGCTCCCGCAGGTCCGGGCCGTCGGCGGCGCGCACGTACGACGCCTCGACGGGCGAAAAGTAGCGGCCGGCAAGGTCGCGGACGGCGCTGTCGCGGCCGACCGTCTCGACGTCGATTCCGAGATCGCAACGCCGGGCGACGGCGAGCGCCGCGAGGCCGCGGGTGTGCGAGAGGTTGAAGGTCAGTCCGTCATCGTCGCCACCGGAAATGTCCGGCCGGCCGTGGCGGTTCGCCGTAAAGCGCCAGGCATCGGGCGGGACGGGCCGGTAGCGCGACAAGGTGGCGCGGACGAGCGCCTTGCCGACCAGGAACTCTTCGCGTGCCCCATCGACGCGGTAGCGCTCATAGCGCTGGCGTTCGCCCGCGTCGAGAAGCGCGCGATAGGGCGCGTGCAACGCCGGCGCGACCTCGGGCAGGAAGGTCAGCCAGACGTCGATTCCGTCGAGCGGCAGGAACGGTGCATGGGGCGGGGCCTCGCGGTCGGCGGTCTGCAATGGCACTCCTTGAGGATTGCGGCAGGTCGGGCACACGGGTCGGAGCGGCGGGGCCCCCGGCGAGAATAGCGCGGCTGTTGTGGCCATAGCTTATCGTCCGGTTGACGAGAGGTGAAGCGCTGCGGTGCGGGGTCGATCCGCATACCGGTAGGGTGTTCAAAACGAAACGAGGCGCGGTGGTGGCCGCGCCTCGTTGATGTCATGGGATGGAAGGATCAGTTCACACGATAGAGCGGAACCACCGGCTCCGGCTGCTCTTCGATGCGCTCCCGGCGCTCGTCGCGCCTCTCGATCCGGACGTCGTCGCGGCGCTCCTGGCGGAACTCGCGGCGATCGTCCCGACGCTCTTCCTGACGGAGTTCGCGGCGACGCTCCGCCCGGCGTTCGCGGCGGACATCGTCCCGATCGTCGAAGCGGTCGCGTTCCTCAATGCGATCCCGGTCGCGGCGATAGCGCGGGCCGTAGATGCCGTCATAGCGATCGCGCTCGCGATAGAAGCGGCGGGCGCGGTAGTGATCGTCCCAATAGCCGCCGATGGAGAAGCTGATCACCGGTGCCTCGATCGCCCGAATGGCGCGCTCGCCGGTGTAGCGGCGGGAGCCGCCGGCATAGGCGAGGTAGTTCGACGACATCCAGCCGCGCTGGCCGTCATAGCCGACGTCGCACCAGGAGCGGTTCTCCAGGCAACCGTAGACGCGGACCCTGTCGCCGCCGCCGACGACGTCAACCGCCGGGTAACGGGTGGAGGGGCCGGCGCGCAGATTGACGTCGGCGGTGGCGATGGCCCGCGCCGCGGCGTCGGCCGTGGCCGGAAGGGCGAAGCTGCCGACGACGGCGAGCAATCCGAGTAGCATCTTGTTCATGGCATGACCTCGCGAAGCTGAGATGGATATCTAGTGTCGCGGTCAGTAAGCCACAGCCTGTCCGAACGGTTCCGGAACGAGGTTGTTATCTGTCGTTCAGAATTGCCGGGGCTCAGCGCCTGGCCTCGATCGCGTCCCACAGAAGCGCGGCGATGTCGGCGCCGCCGAAGCGCTTGACCTCGCGGATGCCGGTCGGCGAGGTGACGTTGATCTCGGTCAGATAATCGCCGATGACGTCGATGCCGACGAACAGGAGGCCGCGTTCCTTGAGCGCAGGGCCGATCCGCTCGCAGATGTCGCGCTCACGCGCCGTCAGTTCGGTCGCGGTGGCCGTGCCGCCGACATGCATGTTGGAGCGCGTGTCGGTTTCGGCGGGAACCCGGTTGATGGCGCCGGCATATTCTCCGTCGACCAGGATGATGCGTTTGTCGCCCTTGCGCACGTCATCGAGGTAGCGCTGGACGATATAGGGCTCGCGGAACAGCACGCCGAAGGTTTCCATGAACGACGTCAGGTTGCGGTCGTCTTTCCTCAGGTGGAAGACGCCGGCGCCGCCATTGCCGTAGAGCGGCTTCATGACGATCTCGCCGAATTCGGCGCGGAACGCAGCGACCTCCTCCGGGTCCTTGGTGATCAGCGTCTCCGGCATCAGGTCGGCGAATTCCATGACGAAGATCTTCTCCGGCGCGTTACGCACCGAGGCCGGATCGTTGACGACGAGAGTCTTCGGATGGATGCGCTCCAGAATGTGCGTGGAGGTGATGTAGGCCATGTCGAAGGGCGGATCTTGCCGCAACAGGACGACGTCCATCTCGGCGAGATCGATCTTTTGCGAGGGCCCGAGGCTGAAATGGTTGCCCTCTTCCTCGCGCAGTTCCATCGCCTCGACCCGTGCGGTGACCTGGCCGCCACGCATCGAGAGCTGCTCGGGCGTATAGTGGAACAGTTGGTGGCCGCGGTTCTGCGCCTCGAGACAGAGCGCGAAGGTGGAATCGCCCTTGATCGAGATCGAGGAGACATGGTCCATCTGGACCGCGACTTTCAGCGCCATGCGGATTGTCCTTCGCTTTAGAGCGCCCTGCGTCCATTCGAACGCACAAAGGACGCTCCAATATTTTGATTGAGGATCGGAACGATCCAAAAACCGGATGCCACTTTTGGGTCCGATGCTCTAAACGGCTTTGCGTCGCTTGCGAGGTAGCGCCTCAAGGCTGGCGGGCAATGGTCGGACATCTTGTCATCGTATCCCGAAGCGTGGGTCTGCCGGCTACCCGCTCAGGCGACCCAGCGCCGCCCGGTCGTCTCAAGGCCGAAGAAGCGCGGCGTGCGGGCGTATGTAGCGAGTCCCGCCAGCGCGGCGAGCGGCTCGGTGACGACGAATAGCGGGATCTCGCGCATCAGTGCGGAATGCGGCGCCTTATCCTCGAAGGCGGCGCGGAGTTGCTCGGACTTGAGGATTGGGATGATCCGCTGGAAAATGCCGCCGGCGATGAAGACGCCGCCGCGCGCCATGAAAATCAGCGCCAGATCGCCGGCGACCCGTCCGAGATAGGTGGCGAACAGATCGACCGCCTCGATCGAAAGGGGGTCCTTCTGGTTCACTGCCGCTTCGGTGATCTCGGCCGGCGTCGTGTGGACCGGCTCCGCTCCGTCCGCCGCCGCGATGGCGCGGTAGAGATTGACCAGTCCGCGTCCGCATAGCACCTGTTCGCCCGACACCCGACCTTCGATGGTCTCAAGATGCGGCCAGATCGCCAGATCCCGCTCGGTGCGCGGCCCAAGGTCGATGTGGCCGCCTTCGCCGGCGACCGGAATCCACATGTTGCGCGCCCGCACGAGGCCCGCGACACCGAGGCCGGTGCCCGGGCCTACCACCACCCGGCTGGCGCCCTCATGGACCTCACCGCCGCCGATCTGCGTCCGCGATTGCTCCCCGAGCGAGGAGATCGCCAGCGCCTGCGCCTCGAAATCGTTGACGACGATCACTTCCTCGATGCCAAGCCCGGCCAGCATCTGTTGGGGACGAATGACCCAGGGCGAGTTGGTGAGGTCGATCTCGTCGCCGTCGATCGGTCCCGCGACGGCCAGCACTGCCGATTTCGGCTGCACCGATGTCTTGTCGAGCACGGTCGCCTGGATGGCGTCGTCGACCGTCTCGAAATCGGCGGTCTGGATGACCGCGAACATCTTGGGCTCGGCGAAGGAATCGAGAAGCAGCGCGAAGCGTGCATTGGTGCCGCCGATGTCGCCGATCAGGATCGGAAATTTCAACGCGTCCGTGCCGTCACGCCGTTGTTCCATAGGATGTCCGCTTCAATCGATTCGTATGCCGATCGACATAGGACACTGCCGTGACGAACGCAAAACAAACTGGTTGCGGCCGGGTCAGCGAGTCGGCCGGTTCGTCGGAATTGGTATGGAACCCGATGGCGCATAGGCGAGCCCGACAGCGGCGGCAGTGGCCTTGGTGCTCGTCGCAGCGATCATGCTGCCCGTCGAGCCCATCGCCGGCGCATTCGCCACCGCGCGGCACTGGCGGGGCATGTCGGCCAGAGTCATTTCCGGCTTGGCGTTCGGCGGTGGCGGCTGCAGGGCCGTGTTGAACCACCAGTCGAGATCACCGCAGCCATCGCCCCGGCCGGTGGATTTCTGCTCGGTACAATTCGGCGATCCGGGCTGGCAGAACAGCCGGACGTGGAAGTGCTCGTGATGGCCGTAATAGGGCCGCACCTTGTTCAGCCAGGCGCGGTCGTCGCCGGCCGTCTCGCAGAGCTTCTTCTTGATGCCCGGATGGACGAAAATCCGCTGTACCTTGGCATCTTCGGCGGCGAGCTTGATCAGGTCGCGGTAGCGCGAATTCCAGATCCGATCATCGACCTGGAAGGTGCCTTTCTTCAGGACCGAGCGGAACGGGAAATCCTCCCGTGCCGCAGCGGTGAGGCGCGGGGTCGGCATCGGCTGCAGCCAGATGTCGAGATCGAGGCCGATCTGGTGGGAGCTGTGTCCGGACGGCATCGGGCCGCCGCGCGGCTGCGACATGTCGCCGACCAGAAGTCCAGGCCAGATGCCGCGCTGCGCCGCTGCGCGGGACAGGTTCTCGATGAAGGCGACCGTCGTCGGGAGGCCGTAATGCCGGTCGCGCGACAGGCGCATCGCCTGCCAGGTCGGCCCATCGGCCGGAAGCTGGGCTCCACCCGCGAGGCACCCCTTGGTGTAGAAGCCGAGGCTCTCTGCCGGAAGTGCGGCGGCTGTGTGCTGGGCACTGAAAACCTGTTTTGCGTTCGGCTCGGCGGACGCCTGTCCGGCCGCGGTCAGAAACGCCAGCGCAGCCGCGATACTGGCTGCCGCGCGACGCGTTGGTGAAGCAGGCCGCATGGATGGTCCCTCAAGCTGGATGATGTCGCCGATGCTACGCGCGCCGGATCGCCCGAGGCTTGCCGCGCGCGATCCGCGCGACGTGGCCCTGCGTCACGATAGCGCTGACAATCTCGCGACAGGATGTGCCGATTTCATGGCCGCCGGTCAGGCGACCGACACCCAGTCGCCTGTTTGCCCGGCCGTAAACAGGGCGTCGATCGCGGCCTGGTTGCGGCGGCTGGATTCCAGCGGAAAGACCGCGCCTTTCCCGTTCACCGCTTCGCCGAATGCCTCGACCTGCAGGCGATACTGATCCACCCCCGGAAAACGGAAGGTCTGTGTCAGCCGGTGGCCGCGATCGTGCAGCAGTACCTTGTCGCCGTCGTAGAGGCTGGCATTGAACGGTGCCGCAAGCTCGATGAAACCCTCGGTGCCGTGGAAGACGATGGTCTGGCGCTGCGCCATGCGGGTCCCGAGATAGACGCTCATCTCGAAATCGCCGAAGTCGACCATGCCGGTCACGAAAGAGTCGGTGCCGAACTCCTCGTCCGTCACGACCTTGGCGCGTACGCGCACCGGTTCCATGCCGGTCGCAAAGCGCGACGTAACGAGCGGATAGACACCGATGTCGCGGAGAGCGCCGCCGCCGAGTTCCGGCCGGTTGCGCATGTTGGCGGGGTCGACATTGTGGTAGCTGAACGACGCCTCGACATGGACAAGTCGCCCGATCGCGCCGTCGGCGATGAGCTCGCGCACCTTGGCCCATTGCGGGTGATAGGTGACCATGAAGGCTTCGGACACGACGACTCTTGCGTCCTTTGCCGCCGCGATGATTCGGTCGATGTCCGCGGCGGCCATGCCCATCGGCTTCTCGCAGAGCACGTGCTTGCCCGACGCGATGGCCTTCAGGGTCCAATCCGTGTGCTGAGCCGTGGGCAATGGCACATACACCGCGTCGATTTCGGGAGAGGCAAGCAGGTCCTCATAGCTGCCATAGGCATGCGGGATGCCGAAGGTCGCGGCGATTTCTTGAGCGCGTTCAAGATCGCGGCTGGCGATCGCCGCCAGCGAGCCGTTCGTCGCCTTGCCGATCGCCGGCATCAATTGCTCCCGCGCGATCTTGGCGGTGGATAAGATTCCCCATCTCAGCATGTCGCGTATCCCTCCCAGCGTTTGAAATGACGTCGCAAACACTCTTCCCGACCGTGACCGGCGCACCGCCTGAGCGATGGGCCGGCCGCGACCGCGTGGTCAGCCGCCGAGCACCGCCTTCACCTCCGGCAGATCCTTCAACGGCGTCTGCGGACGCGGGCCGATCTGCCCGATGATATGGCCCGCAGCGGCGACGCCAAGCCTGGCGCTCTGCTCGTGGTCGAGGCCCATCGTATAGCCGCGCAGGAAGCCGCTGGCGAAAAGGTCGCCCGCTCCGGTCGTGTCGAGGACTGCGGGAATCGTAAGCGCCGGCACCGCGATGCGCTGGTCGCCCTCGACGATGATGCAGCCTTTCTCGCTGCGGGTCACGGCGCAGAAGCGCTTGGTGTCCTTCGCCAGCTGGTCGAGCGCGGTGCCCAGATCGTTCACTTCGTAAAGCGACAGCGCCTCGCTCTCATTGGCGAAGACGATGTCGACGGTGCCCGAGCGCATGAGGTCGAGGAATTCGTCCCGGTAGCGATGGACGCAGAACGCGTCGGAGAGCGTCATCGCGACCTCGCGGCCGTTGTCGTGGGCGATTCGCGCCGCCTCGACGATCGCCTGCTTGGCGCGCGGCGGATCCCAAAGATAGCCCTCGAAATAGGTGACCTTGGCGGCCGCGACGACGGCGGGATCGATATCCTCCGGGCCGAGTTCGACGCAGGCGCCGAGATAGGTGTTCATCGAACGCTGGCCGTCCGGCGTGACGAGGATCATCGAGCGGGCCGTCGGCGGATGGCCGTCGAGCGGCTTCGTGGCGTAGTGGACGCCGAGGGCGCGGATGTCGTGGGCGAAGATTTCGCCGAGCTGGTCGTTGGAGACCTTGCCGACATAGGCGCCGGTTCCGCCGAGGCTGACGAGGCCGGCGATAGTGTTGCCGGCGCTGCCGCCGGACATTTCGATGCCGGGACCCATGACGCCGTAGAGATGCTCAGCGCGCTCGGTATCGATCAGCGTCATGCCGCCCTTCTGGATCGCCTCGCGGTCGAGAAAACCGTCGTCGGCGCGCGCGATGATGTCGACGATCGCGTTGCCGATCGTGAGAACGTCGTAATCAGTCATGATGGGGTCCGTCGTTGCAATCGCGGTCTTCCTAGCGCGCGGGCCGCCGATTGGCCAGACGCGCTCCGCCTGGGACGGCGTTGCGGACGCCAGCGCCGCTGCCTATCTCGCAGGCAATGGAAAGGACGCACCGATGATTTTCGCCTCCGCCCGGCTGGCTTTCGCCGATATTTTCTCAGCCCCCTTTCGCGGAGCGTTGTGGAAGGCCCTCGGCCTCAGCGCCATCGTGCTGGTCGCCTTGTGGTTCGGCATCGCGGCGATCGCCGAATGGTTCGCGGTGCCCTTCCTGTCCAATCTCTTCCCCGATGCCCCCTCCTGGGTCGATCAGGCGGGCAGTCTTGCCGGATGGGCCGCCGGTTTCGCGCTCGCCATCCTGCTGGCCTTCCTGATCGGGCCGATCAGCGCGGTGATCGCCAGCCTGTTCCTCGACGATGTGGCGGAAGTGGTCGAGGCGAACACCTATCCCGAAGTGTCGGCGGGAACGGCGATGCCGCTGATTCCCGGCCTGATCCTGTCGGTCAAATTCTTCGGCGTGGTGATCCTCGGCAATCTGCTGGCCCTGATCCTGCTGCTGGTGCCGGGGATCAACATCGCCGCCTTCTTCGTGGTCAACGGCTATCTGCTCGGTCGCGAATATTTCGAGTTCGCGGCCATGCGCTATCGCACAGAGGCGGAGGCCAAGGCGTTGCGCGGTCGCTACGGCATGACGGTGTTTCTGGCCGGTCTCCTCATCGCCGGGTTCCTCGCGGTGCCGCTGCTCAACCTTTTGACGCCGCTCTTCGCCGCGGCGCTGATGGTGCATCTGCACCAACGCGTCTCGCGCAAGGAGGGCGGCCTTATCGCAGGCGAAGCGACGAGCGCGGCCCGCTTGGCGCAAGGGTAAGCAGCCGCTTTGGGTGGAAAGCGGACTGGCGGGTTTCGGGAAAGCCACCGGGAAAGCTGCTTTTCACCTAGGACGCGGACTCATTTGGAAGCGATCCAGATGCGGACTGCGACGAGCTTGAGAGCGGCGAGATAATTGTCGGCTCGTCGGTCGTATCGGGTTGCGAGGCCGCGCATGTGTTTGATGCGATTGAAGAACCGTTCGACGCGGT
>DRFF01000146.1 GCA_011050685.1 Aurantimonas coralicida | reverse complement strand
GGTGGTGGCAACGGCGGTGGAAACGGTGGCGGAAACGGCGGCGGTAGTGGCGGCGGCAATGGCGGCGGAAACGGCGGCGGTAACGGCGGCGGCAACAGCGGTGGAAACGGCGGCGGCAATGGCGGCGGCAATGGCAAGAAATAAGCTCCGCCACATCGCCCTGGTGGCCTCTTGCAAGGACGCGTATGGCCTGGTTTTCACCCATCGGTAAGCGGAATCCTGCGGTGCTGCGGCGCGCGGCGGGGGGGCTCTTCGTCGCCGCGGCGATAGTCTTTGCGAGCCTGTCCGGGTTCTTGCGAACGGTGGACGATCGTCTTGCCGAGTTGCGCTTCCAGACACAGTCGATTGCGCCGACCGGCGATGTTGTCCTGGTCGACATCGATGCCCGAAGCCTCGCGAAAATCGGCGTTTGGCCCTGGCCGCGGCGATTGCACGGCGATCTCTTACGGGCAGCGGAGCGGGCCGGCGCGGCCCGCGTCGCGTTCGACATCGATTTCAGCACCGTATCGACGCCGGAACAGGACCGGGCCTTCGCCGCGGCCCTCGCCGAGACCAGAATAGAGACCTTCCTCGCATCCTTCGTCCAGGCCGATACGGTGGCGGGCAGGACGGTGCGCGCTTCGTTTCCGATCGAGCTTCTTTTGCAAAATTCCTGGCCGGCCGGCGTCAACGTCCCTGTGGATGGCGACGGGCAGGTCAGACGGTTTCCTTTCGCTATCGACGCCAACGGGGAAACCCTGACCTCAATGCCCTCCCTGCTGGCTGACCGCGAGGCTGGGCCGGGCCTGCTCGGGATCGATTATGCGATTGCCGCCGAGCGACTGCCGCGCGTTTCCTATGTCGATCTTCTGAGGGATCGCGTCGCGCCCGAGTCGCTCGCGGGAAAAACCTTGATCGTCGGCGCCAGTGCGATCGAACTCCGCGACCTCTTTGACGTTCCCGTCAGCGGCATCGTTTCCGGATCGACGGTCATCGCGCTCGCCACCGAGTCCCTGCTTCAGGAGCGGGCGTTGACGTTCCTCGCCACACCGTGGTTCGTGCTGGCTGGAATGGCATTCATCGTGTTCGCCTGCGCCGTTCGTCTGTCCTCCCGTTATGCGATCGCCGCCCTTGTCGGTCTTGCCGTCACGGCTGAGATGCTGGCACTCTACCTGCAGAACGGCCATGCGATCGTACTGGAAACCGCTGCCATCCATGTGCTCCTGGCTGCCTGTTCCATCTGGGTGCTTTTCCGGGAATTTGGTCTTCGTCGCGTGCGGCTCTGGATCGCCCGGACCCAGGCAGCCAACAGCCAGAGCGTGCTCGAACGCGTCCTCGACGATGGATTTCACGGCGTCGCGATCCTGAACGAACGTTTGCAAGTCACCCGCATCAATCGCGAAGCTCTGGATCTGCTCGGCCTTGAGAGCGCAAACCGGCTGGACGAGTTGCCTGCGCAGATCGGACAACATGTCGCAGATATCGTCGCGGCGTTCGAGCGCGGCGAGGGAGCCGGCAAGCCGGCGGTGCACGTCCTTCATTTCGCCACGGGTGCAGAGCGGGTGGTGGAGTATTCGATCGTCCCGTTCTGGCTGTCAGGATTTGCCGATCGGCCGGGGGAGACTTCCGGCGATATCGTCTACGCCACACTGACACTGCGCGACATCACCGAACGTCAGAAGGCGCATGACCACATACGGTTCATGGCGTTGCACGACAGCCTGACGGGGTTGGGCAATCGTCGCGCCCTCGAGCAAGCGTTGGAGAACATTTTGAGCGGGCCGACGCCGGACGGCGGGGTGGCTCTGGTGTCCTTCGATCTCGATCGTTTCAAGGCCGTCAATGACGCGCTCGGCCATGCAATTGGCGATGAGGTGCTTAAGGAGACCGCGCGTCGCGCCCAGGAAACACTGGTCGCGGCCTTGCTGATCGCCAGGACCGGCGGTGACGAGTTCACCGCCGTCGTCCCGGCGGCGAGCCTTCAAACCGCACGATTCCTGGCGGCTTCGCTGGTGGAGGCGATCTGCGAACCGTTTTTCCTGTCCGGGCACCGTATCGGCGTCGGTACCAGCGTCGGGATCAGCTGGTGGGATGGCCAGGCGGCGACGGTGACGTCGTTGATGCGCCACGCCGATGTTGCGCTGTATCGCGCCAAGCAATCAATCACCGAGCAGGTCGTTGCCTTCGAGCCCTTTATGGATGGCGACCGGCTGGAGCGGCTGAAGCTCGAGGAGGATTTGACTCAGGCCTTCGAGAACAACGAATTCCGCGTCGTCTACCAGCCGCAATTTTGTCTTTCGTCCGGGAAAATCGTCGGGGCCGAAGCCCTCGTGCGTTGGCAGCACCCGGAGCGCGGCTTCGTCTCGCCGGTCGATTTCATTCCGGTCGCCGAGGAAATGGGCCTGATCCATCGACTGGGCGGCTGGGTGCTCGATACGGCTTGCCGGGAAGCCAAGGGCTGGCCCTTGCCGATCAAGATCGCGGTCAACGTCTCGGCGATCCAGTTCGAAACCGGCGATCTGGTCGCGGCCGTTCGCCAGGCGCTCGATCTATCCGGTCTGCCGCCGGAGCGGCTCGAACTGGAAATCACCGAATCCGCCTTCGTCGAGGAGAGCGACGGACTCAAGGCGATCTTCGACGAACTCCTCGCGATCGGGGTCAGCTTGGCGCTGGACGATTTCGGCACCGGTTATTCGTCGCTCGGCTATCTCCACCGCTTTCCGATCTCGAAGATCAAGATCGACCGAAGTTTCGTGATGGATATTCTGACTAGCAACCGCGCAATCGCCGTGGTGCATTCGATCATGGCTCTGGCCGACGGTCTGGGCATCCCGACGATCGCCGAGGGGATCGAAACGCCTGAGCAGGCGGCAATGCTCCGGTTGTCAGGATGCGATGACGGCCAGGGTTATCTGTTCGCCAGACCGATCGAGGGTCAGGCCGTCGTCGAAATGATGGCAGGCCCCAGCCTCGCAGCCCCCACGATGCTCGCGGCGGCGGGCTGACCAGGTTGGATACGCCCTGAACGGACGCCGCCGGCGCAGAAATTTTTCCGTAAGGGAATATTAAAGAATCGGAGATTTGTCTTTCAAATTTTGCGGTCGGCAAAACCAATCAATCAGAATCAGCCGGAACTCATGGGACAATGAAGCAATCCATGCCGAGAATTGGTCGATTCCCGTCTTTATATTGAAAAAAAATTAGATTGCGCGTACGCTTACCCTTTGGCAGGAAATCTGAGATGGCTTTACTAGGGGCCTTGGTTGGCCTTCTATATGGCGCATTTTCGGGGTCGATGCTTGTCGCAATCGTATTCCCAGGCGCCGCTGCACCCGGTTTCTTGACGCCATTCCTGTCGCTGGCCGGTGCGGTTGCCGGGCTGCTTTCCGCTCTGCCTGTGTGGCTGGCCACGATTGTCTGGTATCTCCTCAACATCCTTGTTTTCTGGCTCTTGTCCATTCCGGCACAGTCCTCCACCGGCCTGACCAGCACCACCAGTACACCACCGGCGGCAAACCCGATCCCGCCTACCGGAACCCAGATCTTCTTCCGCGGCTTCGGGCATGGCACGGCAACGATCATCAATTTCGCCATCCTCAGTCCATTCTTGGCGATTCCGCCGGTCCTGATCCTTGCGATCTTGTCGTTCCTGCCAATCCTGTCTCTCGTCACGGCAATCCGGCGAAACACGTTCTTCCAGGGAGTGATCTCGTGGATGAGCTGGCTGTTGCCCGTACATTGGCTTGGGAACCTGATCGGCTTTCTGATCTTCCTGATTTTCCGTGCGATCACCCTATTCACGGGCACGGCTGCGGGCATCAGGCTTGATCTCACCTCCGGCATCATCGAGTCGCGCGCGCCCGCTCCGGTGACGGCCTTCAACGTTGCCGTGTTCACCTATGTGGGACCGGCGTTTGCTCCCGGCCCGTTCCTGGGAGCCAATGTGTCATCGCACGAGGTGGGGCATGCCATCAATTCGGCCGCGATGACGCCCTTCTACACCTGGGGCACGGTGATCGAGGAGTTCCGTCTGTTCGGCGCGCCCCACCGCTTCTCCATCGGTCAGCAAACCGCGGAAAGCCGCGGCGCACCACGCCCGGGCGCGTTATATTCCGCGATGTGGTCACCCTAGGGGCATAGCCATGTGCGAGTTTTTCGACATTCAGGCCAGCGGTGACGCCCTCAATGCTCAGGGCATACCGGGTTCGATCACGGCTTCTGGCCGGGTCACGCTCGACTGCGGCTCAGTCATCGTTCAGGTGTTCGACAATTCCAATAATCTGGTATTCGAGACAACCGTACAGCCCGGTGCGAACATCAGCGATTTCAATGGTACGCCGACGCGCCTGGTGATTGCGTCTTTCGACAATGGGCATGACATCCAGTGCGGCGACCGTGTGACGGTCACGTTGACCTGCGCAACCGATCCGAACTGCACGCTGACCACCACGGTGGCTCTCGTCTGCAAGGATGACCCGGTACAGCCATGCCCCGATGCCAACGCGATCGGTATTATCTTGACCAGCAATGGCGTCGTGGTGTCGCCGGGCGTCCCGTGCTTCTCCTCTGGCGCTTACAGCGCCGAGGCAACCGGCGTTCCGGCCGGAAGCCAGATTTTCTGGACGCTGGATCTGGGCGGTACGGCCTCGTCGCTCCCCGCGACCAATCCGACGACATTCAGTTTGCCCGCGGGAACCGCCCCGGCGAGCCTTTCAGTCGTGGTGATCACCTCGAATTGCCCGCCGATCGCACGCTCGATCGGGTTGCCGGATCGCGAAGAAGGCAATTGTTCAACGCAGGCGGTGTTCGAGGTTCGAAAGGACGGGCAGTTGGTCACTGCCACAACCGGGCTGGCAAGCGGAACCTATCAGGTGACGGTGACATCCCCGGTCGCGTCCGGAAACATCTATAATTTTCAGGACGCAAACGGGTCGTTTCAGGTCGGTTCGGGGGTCACCGCGAATTACACGCTCATGGGCAATGGCGCCTCGCTGACCATCCTCGTGACGGTGGATGTCAACGGATGCTGCCCGGCGGTCTCGGGCACGGTGACATTGTCGAGCGCAGATGACGCCGAAGACCCTCCGGTCGAGGAGCCGCCGGTCGAGAATCCGCCAACCAATGATGACGACGACGATTGGGTATGGCCAAGCCTCTGCGGCTGGTTGTACCTGCTGTTGATGCTCGCGGTCCTCGCCTTCATCGGCCTGTGGATCGCGTCGTTCACGTTGTTCCCGGCGTCGACGGCGCTATGGGTGGCGCTGGGCGTAGCGCTTGTCGTTGTTGTTGCGGCTTTGGCGATTTACACTTGGGTCTGCAATGTCAGCTGGTGCCGGCGCCTGCGTATTCTCGGGTGGATGTTCGGTTGGTGCGCGCTTGGCTGTATCATTGCGTGGGCGGTCAGCTGGTTCACCTTGTGGTTCCTGCTGGTCGGTGCGCTGATTGCCGGGGTCATAGCATTGATTATCGGGTTGATGATGGCACGGCGAAACTGCGATTTTCTGGACCTCTTCGCCTGGCCGTAGGATCTTTCAATGCTTCCGTGATCCTGGGGGGTGCAGAGCCCGAGCCGAAGATGCGACGAAGCCAGGTCGGCGCGCCGTCCGCGGCCCCCATGCCGAGAGTATCCAGCCGAGTCGCCGCAACCACCAAGCCGTCGTCGAGCGGCAACTGAAAGAATGCGTCTACTCCTTCGTCCCCGCCTCGTGCTTGCCGTGCTCGCGGCCGAAATCCACCTCGGCGGTGTCCTGGCCGGCCTCGATGATGCCGCGGCGGATGTCGCGGGTGCGGGTGAACAGCTCGAACAGCGTGTCGCCGTCGCCCCAGCGGATCGCCCGCTGCAGCGAGGCCAGATCCTCGGAAAACCGCGCCAGCATCTCCAGGACGGCCTCACGGTTGGTCAGGAACACGTCCCGCCACATGGTCGGGTCGGAGGCGGCGATGCGGGTGAAGTCGCGAAAGCCGGAGGCGGAAAACTTCACCACTTCCTGCTGCGTCACCGTCTCCAGGTCGGCGGCCGTGCCGACGATGTTGTAGGCGATGAGATGCGGCACATGGCTGACGATGGCGAGAACCAGGTCGTGGTGGTCCGGCGTCATGATTTCGACGGTCGAGCCGCAGCCTTCCCAGAAGCGCTTCAGCCGGTCGATCGCCTCGGCGTCGGTGCCGTCCGGCGGCGTCAGGATGCACCAGCGGTTCTCGAAGAGTTCGCGGAAGCCCGCGTCGGGGCCGGACTGCTCGGTGCCTGCGATCGGATGCGCCGGCACGAAATGCACCGTCTCCGGCAGATGCGGGCGCATCTGCTGCACCACCGCGCCCTTGACCGAGCCGACGTCGGAAACGATCGCGCCGGGCTCGAGCGCCCCGGCGATCTCCTTGGTCACCGCACCGCAGGAGCCAACCGGAACGCACAGGATGACGAGGTCGGCGCCGCGTACCGCCTCGGCGGCGTCGAGATGGTAGCTGTCGCCGAGCTTCAGTTCTTCGGCCCGTTTCAGCGTTTCGGCCCGCCGCGTGGTGATCGCGATATGTGGGGTGAGGCCGTGGGCGCGAATGTTGTGGGCGATCGAGGAGCCGATCAGGCCGATGCCGATCAGCGCGACGCGCTCAAATAGCGGCTCGCTCATGACGCCCCCTTGCCGCGAAACTCGCCAAGCGCCGCGACCGCGCCGCGATTGGCTTCCTCGGTCCCGATGGTCATGCGCAGCGCGTTCGCAAAGCCATATCCGCTGACCCGGCGCAGGATGAAGCCGCGCGCGCTCAAGAAATCGTCGGCTTCCGCCGCGGTGCGGCCGGGTGTGTCGGGAAAATGCACCAGGACGAAATTGCCGACGCTCGGCGTCACGGTCAGGCCCAGGCCTTCCAGCGCGTCGGTGGTCCATTCCAGCCAGCGGGCGTTGTGGTCGGCGGCTTTTTCGATGAAGCCGCGGTCGCGAACCGCCGCCGCGCCGGCGGCGATGGCCGCGGCATTGAGGTTGAACGGTCCGCGCACCCGGTCGAGCGCGTCGACGATCGCCTCCGGTCCGTACAGCCAGCCGATTCGCAAGCCGGCGAGGCCGTAGATCTTGGAGAAGGTGCGGGTCATCACGACGTTCTCGGACGACGACACCAGTTCGATGCCGGTGCCGTAATCGTTGCGCCGGACATATTCGGCATAGGCCGCGTCGAGGACGAGGACGACATTGCCGGGCAGGCCGGCATGCAGGCGCCGGACCTCCTCGAAGGGCAGGTAGGTGCCGGTCGGGTTGTTCGGGTTGGCCAGGAAGACCAGCCTGGTGCGCTCGGTCACGCGCGCAAGGATCGCGTCGACATCGGCGGTGGCGTTGGTCTCCGGCGCGGCAACGGGCGTCGCGCCGCGCGCCAGGATCTGGATGCGGTAGACGAGAAAGCCGTGCTCGGTGTGGATCGCCTCGTCGCCCGGCGCGAGATAGCACTGGCACAGGAGCCCGAGCAGTTCGTCGGAGCCGTTGCCGCAGAGGATGTTTTGCGGGTTGAGGCCATGCACCTCGGCAATCGCCCGCTTCAGCTCGCTGGCCTGACCGTCGGGATAGAGCTCGGGGTGCGCCAGCGCTGCGATCGCCGCCTCGCGCGCCGCCGGCGCGGCGCCCAGCGGCGTCTCGTTGGAGGAGAGCTTGTGCAGCGTCACGCCGGCCGGCGCTTTACTCTTGCCCGGCACATAGGCCTCGATGTCGAGGACGCCCTTATTCGGAACGGGTCTCATCGTCCGTGTACTTTCGCTGGTGATTGCGGGCGCTGGTGATTGCGGGCGATCGCGACGCCATCGCGCCACGACTGGCGCATCAGGATAGGGACCGGCACGGGGCCGCATAGCCCCCGATCGGCCTGATGTCGAGGCCGGGACCCATTGCCGCGGCCACGGAAGCTTCGTCTTTTTCCGTCGCGACGAGGACGCTGAAGCGGTCGGTTCCGTAAGGCGCCTCGGCGATCACCGTCAGGCCGTCCGGAACTTCCGGCATCGCCGTCAACCCATCGACGGAAAAACAGGCGATCTCCGGCGACACCGGATCGGCGAGCGGCGGGGCGATGACCAGCGCGGGCGTCGCCGCCGGCCGGTCCGGTTCGTCGAAGAAGGGCAGCCGCGCGACGATCTGCGCCGAGCCGAGCCCTTGCCACCACGGATGGCCGGTCGCGCCGATCGGCAGGATGCCGAGCTTGTCACCGCCGGCCTCGATGGAGGCGACCACCGCCTGGCTCGACGCGGCGATCGACAGGGGGACCGAAAAGCCGAAATAGAACCGCGCCGTCTCGGCGCTGGCGACGCGGTCGCCGTCACCGGCGATGACGACCTCGAACGGGGCCTGCAAGGCGGTGAAGGTGGAGATGATCTCGCGCCACAGATGCTCCATCGCGGTCAGCGGCAGATGTCCCTCATGGCGCTTGGCCAGCCGGCGCATCATGTCCGCCTCCCGACCCGGCCGGAACGCGGCGCCGTTCTTCGCCGTGCCCTTCACCTCGATCAATTCGTCGATGACGCTGGCGCGCTGCATCAGCAGCCGATGCACGGATTCGTCGATGGCGTCGATCTTCGCTCTCAGTTCCGCGAGCCGCGATGGGTCGGCGGTGACGGTTCCGCTCATGCGTTCGAACTCCCTGTGGTCCTGCGCAGTGCTTCTACCGGCCCTTCGTTCACTTGGCAAAGCGCCGCGTTTCGCGTCCCCATCGGCGCGACGATTGCCGCAGCGGGCGCGAATGCGTATCTGTGCCTCGAACCCGAACACCGCCGGTCGCCACGACACCAAGCCGTGCCGGCCGGCGCGCATCATCGAGCGGGATGGATATGAGCGTCGAAGCTTCGACCGAAGATCTGGAATACGCGGCCGGCAGCCGTGAGGCGAATAACCCGTCGAGCCCCGTCGCCCATTTCGGCGCGGACGAGCCGCTGCGTCTGGATGCCGGCCGGGAACTGGCGCCGTTCCAGATCGCCTACAACACATACGGGACCTTGAACGCGGATGGGAGCAACGCCATCCTCGTCTGTCACGCGCTGACCGGCGACCACTACGTCGCCAGCCAGTCGCCGGTGACCGGCAAGCCCGGCTGGTGGACCTCGATCATCGGCGAGGGCAAGCCGATCGACACGTCGAAATATTTCGTCATCTGCTCGAACGTCATCGGCGGCTGCATGGGCTCGACCGGCCCGGCCTCGATCGATCCGGCGACCGGCGAGCCCTACGGCCTCGACCTGCCGGTGATCACCATCCCCGACATGGTGCGGGCGCAGGCGATGCTGGTCGAGCGGCTCGGCATCGACACGCTGTTCGCCGTCATCGGCGGCTCGATGGGCGGCATGCAGGTGCTGCAATGGACCGTCAGCTATCCCGAGAAGGTCTTCGCGGCCCTGCCGATCGCCACCGGCGCGCGCCACTCGTCCCAGAACATCGCCTTCCACGAGGTCGGCCGGCAGGCGGTGATGGCCGATCCCGACTGGCACGGCGGGCGCTACTACGCGGTCGGCAAGCGGCCGCACAAGGGGCTCGCGGTCGCGCGGATGGCGGCGCATGTCACCTATCTGTCGGAGACGGCGCTGCACCGTAAATTCGGCCGCAATCTGCAGGACCGCGAGGCGTTCGGCTTCGGCTTCGACGCCGATTTCCAGATCGAGAGCTATCTGAGGCATCAGGGGATGACCTTCGTCGACCGCTTCGACGCCAATTCCTATCTCTACATGACCCGCTCGATGGACTATTTCGACATCGCGGCGGATTACGGCGGCAGCCTCGCCGAGGCGTTCCGCGACGCGACGACGCGCTTTTGCCTGGTGTCGTTTTCGTCGGACTGGCTGTTTCCGACCGGGGAGAACCGCGCCGTGGTCCACGCGCTCAACGCCGCCGCCGCGTCGGTGTCCTTCGTCGAGATCGAGACCGACCGGGGCCACGACGCGTTCCTCCTCGACGAGCCGGAATTCTTCGCGGCGATCGACGGGTTCGTCTCGTCGGCGGCGCGGGCAAGGGGGCTTTGACGATGGCGGTTCTGGACACCCCTGTCGCCACCAGCGAGACCGTCACGGCCAACGCGTCGACCCGTATCGACCTGGAACTGATCGCCGGCCTCGTCACGCCGGGAAGCCGGGTGCTCGACGTCGGCTGCGGCGATGGCGCGCTTCTGTCGCTGCTCGAGGCGCGGCGCAAGGTGGACGGGCGCGGCGTCGAACTCAGCCAGGCCGGGGTCAACGAATGCGTCGGGCGCGGCCTTTCGGTCATCCAGGGCGACGCCGACCGCGACCTCGTCTATTATCCGGACGACGCCTTCGATTTCGTCATCCTGTCGCAGACCATCCAGGCGACCCGCAACCCGAAGACCGTCCTGACCGAACTCCTCAGGATCGGCGAGCGGGCGATCGTCTCGTTCCCGAATTTCGGCCATTGGTCGATCCGCCTGTCGCTGGGCCTGCGCGGCCGGATGCCGGTGACGCGGAACCTGACGCATTCCTGGTACGACACGCCGAACATCCATTTCTGCACGATCCGGGATTTCGTCGCGCTTGCCGACGAGATCGGCGCCGAGGTCGAACTGGCGATGGCGATCAACGCTACCGGCCAGAAGATGGGCATGAAGATGCCCTGGGCGTTCTGGAACCTGTTCGGCCAGCAGGCGGTGTTCGTGCTCAGGCGGTGAGGGGGTAGGTCTGGGCGCTCACGGAGACCGCCAAGCAAGGCAGCCCAAGTTCCTTCCCTGCTTTCGATCACTTGCGCCGGGTATCAAATACGTTACCATGGATCATGGTCGAACTAGTCGCCTATACCGACGATGCCGGCGAAGCGCCTTTCGTGGAATGGCTTTCAGGCATCGACCGGCAGGCGGTCAACCGCGTGACGATTGCGCTCGATCGACTGGAAGGCGGCAATACCGGCCAGCTCAAGAGCCTTGGCGGCGGCGTCCACGAATTGCGCATCCCGTTCGGTCCCGGCTACCGCATCTATCTGGGACAGGATGGCGAACGTCTCGTGATCTTGTTGACCGGCGGGACGAAGCGCCGCCAGAGCCGGGACATCGAACGGGCCAGAGGCTTGTGGACCGATTACAAGCTGAAGAAAAAGCGGAAGGACTGATCATGCCGACGATGCTATACAGCGAAGCGTTGAAGACAGTCGCCGCGCGAAAGCCGGCGTTTGCTCGTCACCTGCTCGAAGACGCCGCCAACGCGCTTTTGAACGGTGAGGTTGACGAGGCACGCGCCCTCTTGCGCGCGCATGTCAATGCCACGATCGGGTTCGAGGGGCTGGCGCGCCTGACCGGCAAGAACCCGAAAAGCCTCATGCGAATGCTCGGCCCAAACGGCAGCCCAACGGCCGTCCATCTGATCGGGATCATTTCGCATCTGGCGCACAGCCAAGGGGTGCATTTCAAGGTCCAGTTGGAGCCACAAGCGGAAACGGTCGTACCGGCATAGCGAAAGGTGAAAGTGAAACAGAATTGATAATTCTGTTTCAGAAATCGCTGGGTACAATCCATCTACGTCCGGCATGAACGATCGCTCAAGTGGCAGCAACACGTTAGGCTGCGACCTATGCCTATCCTTCAGCCTGGTGACACAGTCCGTTTCATTTCTCCTGCCAGCCCTCCGGACCGAGATGGCGTGGAACGGCGTGCCACAATCCTTCGGGAATGGGGACTTAAGGTCGAGATCGCGCCTCACGCATTCGACAAGTTGAGCTTCTTAGAGCATCCGGCGAATAATTTGAATCGACGGGTTCCCATTTGATGTTCGGTTTGATTCTCTGTGAGCAGGAGGTGCTTCATGGGAAAGGCTGTTTCATCAGATTTGCGGGAGAGAATCGTGCGCGGGGTCGCGGCGGGTCATTCACGTCGCACGATGGCGGCGCGGTTCGAAGTCGCGCCCTCGACAGCTGTGCGGGTTCAGAAACGTTATCGGGCCACCGGCTCGGTGGCGCCGGCCAGGCAGGGCCGCCCCGAGGGAT
>DRFF01000145.1 GCA_011050685.1 Aurantimonas coralicida | reverse complement strand
TCAGCAGCAGCTCGATCAGGCCGTATATGTCGTCATCGTCGATGGTCAGCGTCCCGTCCATATAGGCTTCGCCGAGGACGAGATCCGGATTGACGAGGAGCCTGCGCGGTAGGGATCGTGTATGAAGCCGGACGGTGACCGGATCCGACGCCGCTTCGCCGTACCGTTCAGAGCGCCCGTCAGGGTCCACGACGACCAAGGCCCCACGCTTGACCAAGCGGCGAAGAAATGATGACAGCGATCTCATCCACATCGTCTTGTCCTGTCCTTGCAGTCCATAATTGCGACCTTGAACCATTTGAGCCGCGCGGTTACGTCGATTCGCTCACGCTGGCGCCGCTAGACGCCTCCGGTGACTAGTTTGTAAAGACGGCGTTCCCGGACGCGCGTTACAGTCGTCGATCTTGTCCTGGACGAAGGATGAAATGAACGCGGTGCGCCAGTGGTCGAGGGCGGGACATGATTGAACCGACGATGCCGCCCCATGGCCGGTCCGGAAGATAAAATGACTTACGAGAAAAACAGTGGACCGTCAGACAGCGCCGTACGCGCGGTGATGGTGGAGATTCACCAGGATTTGTTGCGCTTCCTCACACGCCGACTCGGCAACGCGGACGAGGCAGTCGACGTTCTGCACGATTTCTATGTGAAGGTGCTCACGCGGTTCGGCGATGTGCGCGAGACGGAGAAGCTTCGGGCCTGGATGCGCCGGGTGCTCGAGACGACCTTGATCGATCATTATCGCGCCCAAGGGAAAAAACGGCAGTCCGAGTCCGACTACCGGATTGAGGAATCCGTACGCCTTGGCGGGGAGGGCAGGGATGATCTCGATTTCATCGTCTGCATGTGTCTTTACAAGCTCCTTCCGACCTTGAAGGCGGACTACGCGGACGTTCTGTGGCGCGCCGACCTGATCGGCGAATCCCGCGAAAGCATTGCCGCGTCACTCGGTATTACCGAGAGCAATCTGCGCGTGCGTCTGCACCGCGCCCGCCAGGCACTGCGGCAACGACTGGAAGAGACCTGCCGGACCTGCCCGATGCATGGCTATCTCGACTGCGACTGCGCCCATGGCAGCATCGTTCGTGCCGAAATCATGGAAAATCCGGCCAAACTGTAACGGACGCCTTTCCCGACCGTCTATCTGTCCAACGGGTCGAACACTCCATCGCGTCGGCTGCAAGCCGCCCGTTCGCGATCTGATGGACCGTCGAAAAGGGGTCGACAATGCCGAACACATCCGTAGCCCAATCGCCCAGTCCCGCCGTTCTGCGTTTTCGCGGGCTCGACCTCGAAGCCGCGATCGCCCTGCAGATGCTCAATATCCAGGAGATCCGGCATATGGCCAATTTGATGGCCGACAGTGCCGTAGCGCTCGTCGAGCGTCAGGCTGAGCTGGTCAAATCTCCCGTCACGCGGGTGAACGCTTCAGACAAATGCAAGCAAGAGATGCAGCATCCTGAGGCCATCCTTGAGCGGCAAACCGAGGATTCTCGCGAACTGATTGAAGCGCTCGCGACCCATGTCGGCGCTCTCGTCGATATCACCGCCAAAAGCTGCGCGGGCCAGACCGACGAAGCGGCCGAAAGGATGACCGGGGCTTCGGCAAAGACCGCTGTCGCGGACTACGCGCCGACACCCGGTTGCGCAGCCGTGAAGGACAATGCGGCCCGGCCGTCGGCGGGGGCGTGATCGATGGAAGCGCTCGTCTACTTCCTGATCTGGGCTGTGGCCATTGTGCTGATGATGCGGCTCGGGTGCGGCAAGCACGTCATGGGCGGAGGCAATGCCAACCCCGACAACTCCGATGACGGAGGGCAAGCGATGTCCGAGGGCTTGCGCTGGATTCCGCCGCTGAAGGACGTGGATCCCGTCTGCGGCAAGACGGTTCGCACCGACAGGGCCAAGCCAAGCGTCCACGACGGCAGCGTCTATTACTTCTGCTCGCGCGATTGCCGCGAAATCTTCGAGGCTGCGCCCGAGCAATATACCGGGCACGTCGCCAAAGACTCACGCCCTCAATTGGAGAACAGCCATGTCTGACGCAACCGTTTCTTCAATGATTAAACCGCGCTCGGGTACGCCGCTACCGGTTCACGCGGCGCCGCGAATCCCGGTATTCGCGCTTGGCACGAGCCTCGGCCTTTTCCTCGCGGTCACGTTCACTCTCTGCGTCGGTTTTGACCTCTTGTTCCCCGGTCAGGCGATGTATGAAAGCTGGCTGCGCCTGCTGCCCGGCTTCACCTGGCTGAGTTGGCCGAGCTTCCTCCTGGGGCTGGCCGAGAGCTTTGCCTATGGCTGGTACGTGGCCCTGATTTTCGGCCCTCTTTACAATTTTTTCGCCGCGCGCGGCGACAGGCGAGGTCGTGCGTGATCCGCCAAGACGAGGACGTATGGTTCACGTTCACCGGAAGCGCCCCCGCCGCCTGAGGCCGGCGATCAGCGGGATACCGATCCGGCTCTTTCTGCCCCGCGAGCACGCGAGACGACACAGCAACCGATGATGGGAGAATGAAGGATGGACAATTTTCGTTTTACGTTACCCGCGACGCTCTTGGCGTTCGCGGTTTCATCAAGCGCCTTGGCCACCGATATAGAGAGTCTGCCTGGCGAGGAGACAGAAGGACGGCAGGTCGCGGGCCAGTGCCTTGGAAACCTGCGAGCGTTCGACCAGAAACTGGCCGATGTTGGATTCGGTGTGCTTCCCCCCGGCGATTATGGCATGGCAGCGCCATCGACCTATCCCGGTTATTACGCCGTTTACGGGATGGCGGGAACGCCGCGCCAAAAGATCTACGCGCTACGCGATGCCGCCTACGTCTATGCGCTGGATGATGACGAGCAATCCTGCCAGCGGGTTCTGGACTCGATGCGCGTCACTTACGAGAAGCACCAGATACTCGGCGGCATCGAAGCGGATGATCCGGATCAGCGGGTTGCCTGGCGCCGTGCCCACATCCAGACCGCGCGGCCGGTCACCCAGATGTCGCGCCTGATGCGTGCCGATACCGTGATCGGCGGAGAAATTCGCACGGCGAATGACGAGAAGCTGGGCGAGATCGAGGACGTCGTGCTCGATCCCGAAAAGCAGAACATCGCCTATGTGCTCGCCTCCCGCGGGGGATTCCTCGGTATCGGAGAAAAGCTGGTGGCGGTCCGGTGGAAGGATCTTCGGGCCACCGAGGATCATGAGCTGTATGTGTTGAACACCGCGCGGTCCGCCTTCGAAAATGCGCCCACCGTGGACCGAAGCAACTTCGACAAAACAACCGATTCAGGCTGGCGGAATGATCTGGATCGCTTCTGGGACGAGAACCTGGAGCAATAAGCGCGCACGCGTCACGGTCTTGGTCTGTTGCTTCATTCGGAGCGGTCGAACTGCTCCGAGTGAAGCACGTCCAGCCGACTCCACGAGATGGGACACGACCACGCCTCTCGTTGGCGGGAGGTTTGCTATTCGGTCGGGCCAGCGGGTGATGCAGAGGTCTGAGGCGATTTTTGGATTGTCTAGAATGAACCGTCGCAGATCATCGAGGCCGAAACGGAACCGTGAGCTTCCACGGGTCACAGCGGTCCTGTGCGGTAGCGCCGACAGGTCAGAGATATGATATCGATCGGTCAACAATGCTTCTCAACAATCGTCGATATAAACTTTCATGTCAGCGTTGATGGTTGTGACGCTGACGCGCAAGCGCTTGTCGGAGAAACGAGATGAACGAACGGTCCATTGCATCCGCCTCACTCGTGCTGGCCGGCATGATCTTGATGGGGATGGGCGCCTACTTCGCTTTCCTGCGCCCATCGCTTCTTCCAGAGGATCCAAGGTTCATGGGCACGACGCTGGCGGAGATCGAAACTGCCATGCCGGGTTTGCTCGCCTGGCTTCCTCACGTCTTCCGGGTGCTCGGCGGGTTTATGTTCACGACGGGACTGCTGACTGCCTATGTGGCAGTCACTGTTTTCAAAGCAGGTCAATCCGCGGCCGCTGCCGTCATCGCCGTCGCCGGATTAACCTCAATCGGCTGGATGGCTCACTAACTTCCTCATCAATTCCGATTTCAAGTGGCTGCTGGCGGCATTCGTTTTACCCTGGATCGTTTCGCTGTTGCTCTGGCTCCGCGTTAATCGAGACACCCGTAGCTGAAAAGTTACATCGGCGGACGCGTACTGAGCCGGGTTCTGGGCGTTTCATTCCTGAAGCAACAGCATCGCACGACGCCGCCGCGTTCGTGAGAACTCAAAAAGCAGTTCGCCTGTAGCTTCGAACACCGTCCCGCTTTGGGGCGATGCCGCGTCGGCGTGCTCGTTCGTCAGCATAGTTGTTGTGGCAGTCTGATGAGCTTTGAACAAGATCAAGGCGCAGCTGACCGGACCCGAGTAATACACGAACGTTCAGGCGAATTCGGCCTCGCGAACCTACCGCAACCGCCGGCGGCGGGTTCGCGTCACTTCGTGGCTGTCTCTGCAGACCCAAATCCATTGCGGGCGGGCCTTGCGATTTGATGCGAACGTTCAAGCGATCCGACGATGTGTAACAGCTGCTCGCGGCCTGCGTCTTGATAGCCAAGAAGATGCGAGCGGAGAATTTCCATGCAGCAGGCGAGCAAAGTCACACCCCTCAAGCGGAGCCGGCCGGCCAAGGTCCCCGCCAGACGATCGAGCCCGCCCAAGCCGCGCCTGCAAGAGGTGCGAACGGCTCCGGTGCCGTCGACGTCGGCCAACGTAAGGTTGCCGGATGATGCTTGGGGCTACGGTATCGACGTCTGGCAGCGGACGATCCTGTTCTGGGACACGCTCAGACAGCGCGCCGACAACATGCTGGAGCACGAGCGGGCGGGTCTGCCGCCGTTGCTCGATTTCAAATACGAGACGATCCTCGATGCGCGTGGCTTCGAGCATCCCGCCAACTACGCCTTGTTGCGCATAACCGAACTGGGCGAGGACTGCTGGGACGATTGCGTCGACCCGGAAAAGCCGCCGGTCGTCGTCCTCGATCCGCGCGCCGGACACGGACCCGGGATCGGTGGGTTCAAGCACGACTCCGAGATCGGGATGGCCTTGCACGAGGGGCATCCCGCCTATTTCGTGGTGTTCTTTCCCCAACCCGCGCCGGGTCAGACGCTGGCCGACGTGCTGCACGCGCTCAGACGGTTTGTCGAAGAAGTCGCCCGGCGTCATCCGGGCAAACCGCCGGTGCTCTACGGTAACT
>DRFF01000144.1 GCA_011050685.1 Aurantimonas coralicida | reverse complement strand
GGCGCAATATCCCTGCCCAGGCCGCAGGGGTTAGACGGCCCGAGCCCTCGGACCTGGCCGGCTGTAATCGAATCGCCGCGCCAACTTGCGTCGCCTATTGCGGGCGACCGTTGTGCAACGCTTCCCGGATTGTTCCGGATTGTTCCGGGCGCTTTCCCGGTTGCCGACGCCAACCTCGAGGGGTCACAGGTGGATGACCGGCGCGCTGCGCATCGAATATCACTCCGTCGCGACGCTGGTTCCCTATGCTCGGAATGCGCGGACGCATGACGACGCCCAGGTCGCGCAGATCGCGGCGTCCATCCAGGAGTTCGGCTGGACGAATCCGGTCCTGATCGATGGCGCCGGCGGAATTATTGCGGGTCACGGGCGCGTTTTGGCGGCGCTTCTCCTGGGCATCGAGAAGATCCCGTGCATTCAGCTGGGGCACCTATCTGAGGCGCAACGGCGCGCCTATGCTCTCGCCGACAATAAGATCGCGCTTAATGCCGGTTGGGACGAGGAAATGCTTGCCGCCGAGCTCGTGGACCTGGAGGCCTTCGGCTTCGATCTCGACTTGACCGGGTTCGCTGCCGAGGAGATCCTGGCGCTCACGGCATCGCAAGAGGCGAGCGAGGGTGAGACGCCCGCCGACGAGGCACCCGGGCCGCCGGCGTTTCCTGTCGCTCGACCTGGCGATCTCTGGCTGCTGGGGCGTCATCGTGTCTTTTGTGGCGATGCGACGGTGCCGGCGCATGTCGCGCGGCTGCTCGGCCGGGCCAAGCCGCACCTGATGGTCACCGATCCTCCCTATGGGGTCGAGTATGATCCAGGCTGGCGAAAGAAGGCGGGGATTAGCTCGGAGGATGCCGCCGTCGGGAGTGTCAGCAATGATGATCGGGCGGATTGGCGACAGGCATGGGCGCTGTTCCCCGGCTCGGTCGCCTACGTTTGGCATGGTGGTCTCGCTGCGCCAGTGGTGTTTGACAGTCTCCGGGCTTGCGGCTTTGAGGCTCGGGCACAGATCGTTTGGATCAAGACCCGGCCGGTAATTTCGCGGGGTCACTACAACTGGCAGCACGAGACCGCGGTCTATGCGCAAAAGCCCGACCAAGAGGACCGCTGGCGTTTTTCGCAGGAGCATGAGCTCTCGGCCTACGCCGTTAAGAAGGGCGAGACCGGCGCCTGGAATGGCGGGCATAAACAGTCGACGGTCTGGTTTATCGAGCACATGAAATCCGAGACCGGCCATGGGACTCAGAAGCCGGTCGAGTGCATGCGCCGTCCCATCGTCAACAATTCGACGCCGGGCGCCGAGGTCTACGACCCTTTCCTGGGAAGCGGAACCACCATCATCGCGGCCGAAATGGAAGGCCGGCGGTGCCTGGGGCTCGAGATCGATCCGGCCTATGTCGATGTCATCGTGCAACGCTGGCAGGACTTCGTCGCCGCGGCCGCGATGCTCGAGGGCGACGGCCGGACCTTCGAGGAAGTGGCGATCGAAAGGCGGGCCGAGATTGAAACCGCAGAAGCCGGCGAACTCCGAATCCAAGAAATCGCTCAATGACCTGAGCTCTAGGGCTGCGGTCGCGACCAAGCGCCGGCCGAAAAAGGTCACGCGCCAGCTGGCGACGCCGGCGGCGCGCGATGCGATCGCCGGCCTCGAGAACGGGCTCGACGTTTTCGGGTTTACCAAGGGGCAGTTCTCTTTCGTCGACTTGCTCGACGCGGTGCTCGACCTGACCGGCCCGGCCACGCTGACGGTGGCCACCTGGACGGCCGCCTCTGCCGATGCGGCGTTCCTCGGCGGTTGGTGTGCGCAGGGAAGGATTCGTGAGTTTCGCCTGCTCATCGACTATTCGTTTCTGACGCGCAAGGGCGGGGCCGACGCGGTCGACGAGGTGATCCGGAATTTCGGGCCCGGCGCGGTCCGGGTCACGCGGACACATGCGAAATGGGGCCTGGTCATGGGCGCCGATGCCGAGATCGCGATCCTCACAAGCATGAATCTGAACAAGAATCCGCGTTTCGAGTATCTTCATTGCACCTGGGACCCGGCCGTCGTCGCGCTGCTCGCCGGCATCGCCGACGAGATTTGGCAAAGTCCGGAGCTCGCCGTGGCCGCCAAGATGCGACCCCAGGAACACAAGAACATCTTTGGTGGATTGGGTCCGGCCAACGCGGGCCCGGCGGCGCCCGCCGGCGGGCTCAACGCGGAGCTCGAGGGGATGGATCTCGGGGATTTCGTCGAGGAGCTCGATTTTAATCTTTGATGGTTTGAAGGCGCCGGACGCGCCGTAGTTCGAGGCGCCGAGGGGCGGGAAAAAGCCCGGCGGCGGGCGTACACGCCGGGCCGCCCCGCTCCGGATATTTCCTGGCCCCGGGAACCGACGCGAGTGCGTCAAGCGGTCCTTACGCAGACAGCGGGGGGGGTCAACAGACGAGGCTGTGTCGCCATGAGCATCGAGACGCCGATCGCCGACACGGCTGCGGAGATCGTGGGCGTCCGAGCGGCTGCGCGCGCTCTGGATATCAACCCCTCGACGGTCAGTCGCTACCTCAAAGACTTCCCGGAGCTCAACCAGGGCGACGAGGTCGGCCCGAAGGTCGACCCCGAGGCGCTGCGCCGACACCGGTTGGCGAACATCAACCAGGCGCGTTCGGGGAGTCACGGCGGACGGCTGTTGGGTGAGAGTGCGCCGGCGCCCGCCGGCGAGGATCTGGCACCCGCCGGCGGCGGCGATGCAACGGTCACGAACAAGGCGAGAAAGGAAGCCGAGGCGCCGAGCTATGCGGTGGCGAAAGCGGTCCGCGAGACGGTGCTCGCCCAGCGGGCGCGGATCGATCTCGACGAAAAACGCGGTCTCTTGGTCGTGCGCCAAGAGATCGAGGACGCGATCTTCGAGGCCGGGACCGTCCTGCAGCGCGAGCTCCTCGAGCTCGGCTCGCAGTTGTCCGACCGTCTGGCTGCGATGGACTCTCCGCGGGAGATCGCGCTCTTGCTTGAGGGCGAGCACCGCCGCGTCCTGGCCGGCCTGGCGGCCACCCTTCGGGCGTCCGCCCGGTCGGACGAGGCGCAGGATAAAGCCATTGCGTTCGCCGAGGTCTAAGGCTTGGGCCGGCATCGTCGCCGGCGGTGCCGTCTTCGCCCGCGTCTTCGCGCCGGCGATCGACCCGCCGCCGGTGCTGAGCGTCGCCGAGTGGGCCGAGGCCAGCCGGATCGTGTCGCCGGAAAGCGGATCACCCTATCCCGGCGAGTGGAAGAACGACCTTGTTCCCTACGCTGTCGAGCCGATGGAGTGTCTCTCGTTCAAGGATCCATGTCGCGACGTAATCTTCAAGAAGAGTCACCAGATCGGCGGCACCGAGATCGGAGTCAACCTGTTCGGCTATTTGGTCGATCGACAGCCCTGTCCCGTCGTCATCGTGCTTCCGACGATCGACGAGGCGGTCAAGTACGACCGAGTCAAACTGACGCCGACGATCGAAACGACGCCGGCGCTACGCTCCAAGGTGCGCGCGCAACGGAGCCGGGACGAGTCCGGCTCGACCATGGCTTTCAAGCGGTTCGCCGGCGGGTTCGCCCAGCTGGTCGGGGCGAATAGTTCGGTCGGGCTGCAGATGATCTCCGCGCGCGTTCTTATCGCCGAGGAGATCTCGGGCTGGCCGCAGGACGCCGGCAACCGCGGGGATCCGCTGGCCCAAGTCGAGAAGCGCTTGACCGCGTGGTCGCTCCGCGGCCAGAAGCGCTATTATTCGTCGACGCCGGACCTCACGGGCAGCTGTCGGATCTCGGCGAAATATGAGCGATCCGATCAGCGCCGCTATTATGTTCCCTGCCCTCAGTGCGGCACGTTCCAGACTCTCCGGTTTGAAAATCTCAAATGGAAGAAGAAGCGCCCGCCGTTCGGCGCCCATTTCGTCTGCGCCGCCAATGGCTGCGTGATCGAGCACCACGACAAGCGCGCCATGGTCGCGGCCGGGGCATGGGTGAAGACTTACGTCGACGATGACGAGGACGGCGAGGCGACGGACGTGCCGGGCCCGGTTATCGAGCCGAAAGACCTCGAGCGCTATCGAGCGCGCGCCAGCAACGGCCGGCAACCGGGCTTTGCGATCTGGCAAGCGTACAGTCCCTTTACCGATTGGGACGAGATCGTCGCCGAGCGCCTCGAGTCGAAGGGCGACCCCTTCAAGGAAAAGACCTTCACGCAGCAAGTCCTCGGCGAGCCATACGAGGAGAGCGGCGAGGCGCCGGACTTCGAGAAGCTGGTGGCGCGCGTCGAGCCCTATCCGCTCGGCAAGATACCGCCCGGCGGCCTGGTGCTGACCGGCATGGCCGACGTCCAGATCAACCGCATCGAATATGGCATCTACGCCTGGGGCATCGGCATGACCGCCTGGCTGGTCGACAAGGGCGTGATCCTGGGCGACCCGGCGCAAGTCGAGACCTGGGCCGGGCTCGACAAGGTGGTGGCGCGCGAATACGAGGACTGGCAGGGCCGCCGCTGGCCGGTCGAGGCCTTCGGGGTCGACGCCGGGTATCTCTCCAACATGGTCTATCTGTTCTGCCGCAAGCGCGAGCGGGTCTACGCGCTCGACGGCCGCGGCGGCCACCTGCACCCGCCGATCGGCACGCCCAAGCGCATGAGCGTGTCGTTTCGCGGCAAGCGCCTCGCGCGCGGCGTCATGCTCTGGCCGACCGGTACCTGGTCGCTGAAATCCTGGCTCTATGCCGCCGCGCGCAAGACCATCGAGGGGCCGGACGAGGACGGCAACTGGCCGCTCGGCTGCCTGCACTACCCGGACGCCTGCGACCTGGAATTCTTCAAGCAACTGACCGCTGAATACATCGTGCAGGTCGAGGTCAAGGGCGGTCTGCGCCGCGAGTGGCGCAAGATCAAGGGCCAGGCCAACGAGCAGCTGGACATCTTCGTCGGCGCCCGGGCCCTGGCCGCGCACCTGCGCCTCGACAACCTGAGCCGTGAGGACTGGGCCCGCATCGCGCAGGAGCGCGGCGCGCCGCCGGACCAGGTCCAGCGCGACCTGGCCGAACTCTGGGCACCGACGCCGGTGGCCGCGGCCGCCAAGGCTGGCGAGAAGACGCCCGCACCCGAACCCGGCCGCGACCCGGCGGACGCCGCCACCTCCACGCGCTCGCGCTGGATGAACTGAGGGGGGAGCTCATGGCGACTCTGGCCCAACTCAAGACCCGTCGCGACGATCTCCAGGCGGCGCTCGATTCGGGCGTGCTGTCGTTGCGCGAGGGCGACAAGCAGGTGACCTACCGCACCGCCGAGGAAATGGCGCGCCGGCTCGAAGCGCTGGCCCGAGAGATCGCCGAGCTCGAGGGCACGGAGACCACCAAGGGCATCTATCCGCAACTCAACAAGGGCTGGTGATGAACCCCAACTGCTACATCGGGCGGGTCACGTTCAAGCCCGGATTCCAACCAGGCGCCAGTGCCTCCAAGCCGCTTCCGGCCTACGACGCGGGCGCCGGCACCAGCCGGCGGCAGAGCAGCTGGCTGGCCACGTCGTCGGGCGTCAACACGGCGCTGATCGGCCACGTCGCCACGCTGCGCAACCGCGCGCGCGACCAGATCCGCAAGAACCCCTGGGCCGGCCAGATCATCAGTTCTTTCGTCGCCAACGCGATCGGGACCGGCATCAAGCCGAAGTCCAAACACCCCAGAGAGGCGGTGCGCGAGACCCTGCATGCGGCCTGGCTCGACTGGACCGATGAGTCGGACACGGAAGGCGTGGGCAATTTCTACGCGCAACAGGCGCTGGTCGTGCGTGGGCTCTTCGAATCCGGCGAGACCTTCGTCCGGCTCCGCCCGCGCCGCCTGGGTGAGGGGCCGGAGGTGCCGCTACAGCTTCAGGTCATCGAGGCCGACCACGTCCCGCTATTCGAGAACCGCTTGCTTCCGGGACGGAACATCGTCATCGCCGGCGTCGAGTTCGACGCCCAGGGCCGCCGCGTCGCGTACCATATGTATCGGGAGCACCCGGGCGAGTTCCTCAGCGCACGGCCGCGCGGCCTGGAGCTCGAGCGGGTGCCGGCGGCCGAGATCCTGCACGTCTTCGAGCGCCAGCGTCCGGGCCAGGTGCGCGGCGCGCCGCGCCTCGCCGCCGTGCTCGCGCGTCTCCATGACCTCGACCAGTATGAGGACGCCGAGCTGGTGCGCAAAAAAGTGACGGCGCTGTTCGCCGGCTTCATCACGCCGGGGCTGGACGTCGACCACGTCCCGCTGGTGGAGCGCGCGCCCGACAAGGATGGCTGGGAGGCTCCGGCGTTTGAGCCCGGCTTGATGTCGATACTGCCCGCCGGGTCCGAGATCACGTTCGCCGCCCCGGCGGAAGTCGGCACGACCTACGATCCCTTCATGAAGTGGAACTTGCGCGCGGCCGCCGCCGGCGCCGGGGTCACCTACGAACAGGCGACCGGCGATCTCTCGGACGTCAACTTCTCCTCGATCCGCGCCGGCCTCCTGGAATTCCGCCGCGGTATCGAGCAGTTCCAGCAGGCCACGCCGGTCCGCCAACTCAACCGCCCGGTCTGGCGGCTCTGGCTCGAACAGGCGGCGCTCGCGGGCGTCATCGACGCCAGCGACTTCCTGGCCGACCGCGGCGCCTATCAGCGGGTCCAGTGGATCGGCCAGGGCTGGCAATGGGTCGACCCGGAGAAGGAACAGAAAGCCGCGGTCCGCGAGATCCGCGCCGGCATGACCAGCCGGGCGCGGGTCATCGCCGCGCGCGGTGACGACATCGAGGAGATCGACCGCGAGATTGCCGAGGACAAGAAACGCGGCGACGGCCTCGGCCTGGTGCTCGATTCCGATCCGAGTGCGGTCAGCCTGACCGGCGCGACCCAAGCCAAGCCTGCGGGCTCGGCGCTGCCCGATCCGACCGAGGAAGCCGCCGTCCTCAACCCGCCGGAAGACGCGCCCGAGGAAAAGGAAGGTGAGGAAGAATGACCCACCTTCCGTTCTGGTCGCGGCGCCTGCTTGGCAAGCCGCATCTTATCAGCGAACGCGGCGCGTTGGCCGTGCTCGGCGCGATCGCGCCGCGCCTCGGCATCGCGCGGGTCCTGGACGCATCCGGCGTGGCGCTCGACCTTGCCGCGCCGCTCTCGCCGCCGGCGGCTGCGTTTGACGACCACGAGTGCGATGGCAGCGAGCGAGGCGGCCGACTGTTCGCTTTCGACGAGTCGACGGGCATCGCGCACATTCCCATCGAAGGCGAATTGGTGCACCGCTTCGGCCACCTGAACCCGCACTCGGGCATGACCGGCTACAACGCGATCAAGCTCAAGGTGCTCGCCGCCGCCGAAGACCCGGCGGTGAAGGGCACCCTGCTCGACTTCGATTCCCCGGGCGGCGAGGTCTTCGGCGCCGACGGCGCCGCCGAGGCGATCTTCCTGGCGCGCGAGGCGAAACCGATCTGGGCCCTGGTCAACGAGATGGCGACCAGCGCCGCCTACTGGCTGGCGTCCGCTGCGAACGTGGTGATCGCGCCGCCGACCGCCGACACCGGCTCGATCGGCGTCGTCATGGTGCACGTCGATATGTCCCGCGCCCTCGACATCGAGGGGCTGACGGTGACGTTGATCCATGCCGGCGCCCACAAGGTCGACGGCCACCCCTTCGAGCCCTTGCCCGAGGGCGTGGAGGCGGGATTCCAAGCCGAAGTCGACGAGATCCGCAACCTGTTCGCGGGCAAGGTAGCGCGCAACCGCGGGATGACCGCGGCCGCGGTGCTTGATACCGAGGCCCGCGTCTTCATGGGCGCGGCGGGCGAGACCGCCGGGCTGATCGATGCGGTCGCCTCCGAGGACGAAGTTATCGACGAATTCGCGGCGCGCCTGGCGCGCGCGGAGACTGTGGCCCTGCTCCCCACGGGCTGAACCCGAAAACGAAAGGAAGCACGATGCGAAACCCACTCGCAGGGATCGGCCTGCGCGGCAAGCGGGCCGACGATGACGACGCCAAGGCCGAGGAAGACGAAGACGAGATGAAGGCCGCCGCCGAAGCCGAGGCCGCCGAAGCCGAGGCTGCGAAGGCGCAGGAGGAAGACGAGGACGAGGACGACGAGGACGACGACGACGAGGACGAGCCGTTCTCCAAGAAAGACGCCCGGCGTCTGGCCGCCAAGGCGGAGCGCAAGGCGGCGCGCGAATTGCGCGGCTACGCCCGCGAGGTGGCCGACCTCTGCACGCTTGCCGGCAAGGCGGAACTGGCGGCCGAGTTCATCGCCAAGAACGTCTCCGTCGCCGACGTGCGCAAGACGCTGCTCGGGCAGCGCGCCAGCGCCTCCTCGGCCGCCGAGATCGCCGGGCACACCGGCCCGGATTCGGGTCGCACCACGGCGGCGCTGTGGGACAAGGCCGTGGCGCGCACCAACGCGCGTTTCTCACCCGGGACCCCGGCGTAACCCGACCCCTTTTGCGTAATCCAAGCCCCGCGCGAGATCGCGCGGGGCTTGAATCGGAGGAACCATCATGCTCGTTAAAACCGAAGCCCGCCACACGGCGGAATTCATCCTGTCCGAGGGACCGGGCGGTATCTCGCGCGACAACGGCACCGTCCTCAAGGGGCAGAAGCTCAAGGTCGGCGAGGTCGTCCAGAAGGACGGCGCCGGCAAGCTGATCGCCGCCGACGGCAACCTGACGTCCGCCGGCGACGTTCAGACCGAGGTTGCCGGCATCGTGATCGACGCGATCGACGCGAGCGCCACCGGAGCGGACGCGGATGTCGCGGCCGCGTACATCGCGCGCCTCGCGGAGGTCAACAACAACCTCCTGACCTATCCGGCCGAATCGACGGCCGGCGGGGAGAAGGCGGCGGTCAACGCCAGCCTCGCCAAGCTCTTCATCATCGCGCGCTAGCTCGACACCGCGCGCCAAGTGTCCCCCGGCGTCGGCCGGCGAGAAACGGAGTAAGGAATCATGCTCGACATCTTCACGGACGACGCCTTCAGCCTCGTCCCACTGACGGACGCAATCAACAAGCTCAAGTTCGTTCCCGGCCTGATCGGGAGCATGAACTTGTTCGTGGAGAGCGGCGTTCCGGCGACCTCTATCGCGCTCGAGGAGCGCGATGGCATCCTGGTCCTGGTCGCGCCCACCCCGCGCGGCGGCCCGGGTACGACGATCGACAAGCGCAAGCGGAACTTACGCAGCGTGGTGGTCCCGCATTTCGAGATCGACGACGCGATCATGGCCGAGGAGGTCCAGGGCGTGCGCCAATGGGGGTCCGAAACCGCGCTCGAGTCGGTCATGGGCCAGGTCTCGGAGCGTGTCGCGGTCCACTCGCAGTCGCTCGAGGCGACCCAGGAGTTCTCGCGCATCGGCGCAGTCAAGGGGATCGTCACCTACGCCGACAATACGACGCTGAACCTGTTCGAGCTGTTCGGCGTGACCCAGGAAACCGAGATCAACTTCGATCTGGACAACGCGAGTCCCGCCGCGGGCGCGCTGCGCAGGGCCTGCGGCAAAGTCATCCGGCAGATCGCGGGCATCCTCGAGGGCGTACCGTTCACCGGCGTTCACGCCTTCACCGGCGACAATTTCTACGACGACTTGATCGCGAACACGGAGGTGCGCGAGACGTTCCTGCGTCAAACAGAGGCCAAGGAGCTGCGGACCGGCTACGTCGACGGCGGGCAGTCGTTCGGGTCCTTCGAGTTCGGCGGGATCGTCTGGCAGAACTATCGCGGCAAGGTCGGCACGACGGACTTCGTCGACACCGACAAGGCGCACATCTTCCCGGTCGGCGTGCCCAACTTGTTTCGGACCTACTTCGCGCCGGCGGATTACGTCGAGACGGTGAACACGCTCGGCCGCCGGCTCACGGCCAAGCAGTTCCCGATGCCGAACGACAA
Source organism: Aurantimonas coralicida (assembly GCA_011050685.1). GTDB lineage: Bacteria > Pseudomonadota > Alphaproteobacteria > Rhizobiales > Rhizobiaceae > Aurantimonas > Aurantimonas coralicida_A. The sequence goes on along the minus strand of DRFF01000144.1, from coordinate 32,576 downwards.
GGGCGTCGAGCTCGAAGTGCAGATGAACACGCTCAATCTCTGCACGCGGCCGCAGTCCCTGGTCCCGGGCAAGCGTACCTGATCGGCCTAGCGATCACGGTGACCGATGCCGAGGGGCCCCGCCGGGGCCCCTTCGGCATTTGACCCGAAGGCACCATGGCAACCGAGTGGTCGGTCCCGCCGGCGTGGCCGGGCGAGACCGTGTTCATTTTGGGCGGCGGGCCGTCGCTCGCGGGCCAAGGGGCTCAGCGCCTGGCGGGTCGGCGCGTGATCGCCGTCAATTCCAGCTACATCGCCCACCCCTTCGCCGACTACCTGTGCTCGGCGGACCGGCCCTGGCTCTACGAGCACCGGGCGGCGCTGGAGAAGGCGTGGCGCGGGCGCGTGGTCACGGTCACGGACGCGATCGACTGGGACGGGCTGCTGCACCTGCGCCAGGTCGCCCCGCCGATTCCGGGCAAAGCCGGCGGGGTCGCGATCAGCACAGACCCGCGCGCGCTCAGCGTCCGGCGCACCTCGCTGCAGGCCGCGATCAACCTGGCCGTCCTCTTGGGCGCCAAGCGGATCGTGCTGCTGGGCGCCGACGGGGGGCGCGACTCCGAGGGCCGGGCCCATCACCACGCACCGCACAAGCAGGCGCCGAAGCCGGGCTGCTGGGACGAGCAGCTGGTCGACTTGGCGACCACGGTCCAGCCGCTTATCGACCTCGGCGTCGAGGTCTTGAACGCCAGCCCGGGGAGCCATTGGGACCTCTGGCCGATCGTGACGTTGGACGCGGTCCTTGCGGAAGAGGAAGAAGAGATGGGGTCGCGCGCAGAGATCCTCCCGGGCAACGAAACCCCGACCGCCTATGCGGTAAATCGCGAGCATAGCAGCCCGCGCTTCGCCGCGGCCTGGGCGGCGGGCTGCGGCGGCGCGGTCGAGGCGGCCGACATCCTGCGCCCGGGGCCGATCGCGCTGTTCGGCTCGCCGCGGCGCTGGGGCCTGATCGCCCAGGCGCGCGCCGAGGGGCGGACCTGGTACTACGCCGACCACGCTTATTTCGGGCGCCAGGGCTATTACCGGGTCACCCGAGACGGCTTCCAGCACGACGGCCGCGACAGCCTCTGGCCGCGTGGTGCGCCGGAGCGTCTCGAGGCCCTCGGGGTCGAAATCAAGCCCTGGCGCGAAAGCGGCGACCATGTGCTGGTCTGCCCGCCCGACGCCGGCTTCGCGCGTTTGTTCGGCTTCGACGCGGCGGCCTGGACGGCCCACGTGACCGCGGCGCTCGAGGCTTTGACACCGCGGCGGCTCCGGGTGCGCCCGCGCGCCTGCGCCGATCTGGCGCCCTTGGCCGACGACCTGGCCGGCGCCTGGTGCCTGGTCACCTATGTCTCCAACGCTGCCGTCGAGGCGCTCTGCGCCGGGGTGCCGGCGATCGTCACCGGGCCGTGCGCGGCGCGCCCGCTGGCGGCCACCGACTTGCGCGCGGTCCTGGATCCACCGCGGCCGGACGGGCGCCGGCGCTGGGCCGAGGTGATGGCGGCGAACCAATGGACCCTGGACGAGATCCGCGCCGGCGATGCCTGGCGCGCGCTCGGTCCGGCTGAGTTGCGGGAGCACGCGGCATGATCAGATTCGAGGCCGGCGGCTGGTGGCTGCCCGATGGCGAAGAGCACCTGCAGCAATGGATGAACCAGGTCCGCGCCCGCGAGGCCGGCCCCGGCGGCGAGACCCGCCTGACCTACCAGTACCACAAGTACAGCGCCTGCCGGCCGTTCACGAAGAGTTGGCGCACGGCCGTCGACGTCGGCGCCCATGTGGGCTTGTGGTCCTGGGTGATGGCGCGCGACTTCGGCAACGTGGTCGGCTTCGAGCCCATGCCCGAGCACGCGGCCTGCTGGCGCGAGAATATGGCCGGCGCCGAGAACGCGAGCCTGCTGCCCTTCGCCCTCGGTGCCGAGCCCGGCACCGTGCTGCTCAAGACCCGCACGCCGGGCTCCTCGGGCGACACCGGGGTCGACCCGGCGGCGGAACGCTCGAGCCTGCGGGCGACCGTCCACGTCCCCGGCTATGACGCGGACGCCGCCGAAGGGGTGGTGGCGGAGCTGCGCCGGCTCGACGACTTCGAACTGGCCGATGTCGACTTCATCAAGATCGACTGCGAGGGATATGAGCTCTGGGTGCTCCAGGGCGCGGTCGAGACGCTCAAGCGCTGCCGGCCCTGCCTGATCGTCGAGCAGAAGCCGGAGACCGGCATGGAGGAGCGCTACGGGGTCACGGCGAAGCAAGCGATCGACTTTCTCGAGGGCCTGGGCGCGCGCTTACGCAAGGTCATCCAGGGCGACTACATCTTCTCCTGGGATGGCTAATCCGATTTTCGTCACCGGCCTGCCGCGCAGCGGCACCTCGCTGGTGGCCGGGATTCTGGCTCTTTGCGGCGCCTGGACCGGCGACACCACTCCGCCCAGCCCTTGGAACCGCAAGGGCGGCTTCGAGAATGAGGCGCTGAAGGACCGCTTCGTCAAGCCGTATCTGGCGCTGGGTGGCGTCGACCCGCTCGGCCTCGACCCGCTGCCGAGCCTAGCCATGCCTCCGCTGGTCGCGCCCGATCTGTGGCGCCAGCTGGTGTCCGGCATGGTCCACGAGCTCGGCCTGCCGCCCGGCCAGCCGTGGCTGTTCAAGGACGCCAAACTCGCATTGGTCTGGCGCCAGTGGGCGGCGGCGTTTCCCGAGGCGCGCTGGCTCGTGGTCCGGCGCCGGCGCGACGGGGTCGTCGCCAGTGCGCTGCGCGCCGAGCCCATGGCGCGCCGCCTGGGCTACGACTGGGCACGTTGGAAGCGTTGGGCACAGGACTATCTGGCCCACCTGGAGGAGCTGAAAGCGGGCGTCGAGGGCGTGGTCGAGGTCTGGCCGGACCGCGATGTCTTCGCAGACCAGGCACGCATGAAGCCGGTGGTCGAGGGCCTGGGCCTGACCTGGCGTCCCGAAGCGGTGGCCGACTTCGTCGATGCCCGGCTCTGGCATGAAGGCCCGGGGGTGGCCCGATAGTGAGTTACGGTGATGAGATCATGGCGGCCGGTCAGGCGCGTGCCGAGGCCGCGCGCCGCGGCGGTGCGGTCCACATCGTCGACCGTCAGGGCCTGCCGCGCTGGTCGGACCTGTGGCGCGGCCTCGACTACATCGCCGCGCCGCGCGCGGCGGCCGCCGGCCAGGTGGTCAGCGGCCCGGGCGCGCGGCCGTACCTCAAGAGCCTGAGCCGGGCAGCCGGGGCTGACTTCACCGACTGGCGCGCGCGCGACCATCCCGGCGCCCTCGCGCTCGATCCGGCCGAGCGGGACTTCGCCGGACGAGCGACAGCGGGGCTCGGGTCCTTCGTCGTGGTCGAGCCCAACTTGATGCCGGCCGCCAACCCGAACAAGCAATGGGGCTGGGACCGCTGGGTCGACCTGGCGACGCGCATCGGTGATCTCACCCCGGTGCAGCTCGGCCCGGCCGGGACCCGGCCGCTGCCGGGCGCGCGCCGTCTCGAGACGCCGAGCTTCCGGCTGGCCGCTGCGGTCCTCGCCCGGGCCCGTGCCGCGGTGCTGCCCGAGGGCGGCCTGCACCACGCTGCGGCCGCTTTGGGCGTGAGCGCGGTGGTGATCTTCGGCGGCCACACCGACCCCGAGACCACGGGCTACCCGGGCCACGTCAACATCGCCGCCTGCGGCACCGCCTGCGGCCAGTGGCGGCCGTGCCGGCACTGCGCGGCGGCCATGGCGGCGATCGCGCCGGCCGAGGTCGAGCGGGCGTTGCGCGGGGCGCTTTGCTCCAGAGGTCAGAAGACAGAAGACAGAAGTCAGAATAGGAGAATCGAACCATGACACGAACGTTGAAGACCGCAACTCTGGACAAGGCGGCGGGGATTTGGGCTGGGCACTTCTTGCTGCCGAGCCGGTTCTCGAAGAACAACCCCAAGGTCGCGATCGCCGGGCGGGAGTGGGCTTTGCAGAACTTCGACAATGCCGACTTCAAGGACGAGTTCGCGCATCTGCTGGCCAAGTTCAAGCGCCAGATCGGCCCCGACGCGCTGGCCGATTTCGAGCGCGAGGCCAAGGACCGCTTCACACCGCGCGACGACAAGGTCTTCGCCGACCTGCTGGCCGAGAAGCTGGCGATCGATCCGAACGGCATCCATATCCCGGGCAAGATCGGCACGGTGATCCTGGGCTCGCAGCCGGTCGGGCGGCGCATCACCCGCCACGGCATCAAGCCAGCCCGGTGGAACGTCTATGCCGGCGAGTCGGAGGAGCGCGCTCTCGGCCACCTGCGTGAGATCGGCAAGGCCGGCCCCGGGGCGGACCCGATCCCGCCGGCGGATACCTTGTGGCCGAACGAGACCGATCACCTGGGCGTGCCGAGCCAACTGATGGCGCTCAACACCAACGTGTCGGTGGAGTTCGCCATCGCCGGCCTGGACGCCGCCCGGGTGCTGCTCGACGAAGGCTCGCTCGGGGCGGTGATCCAGTGCCGCGACGGCACCCAGCCGGTCGACCCGAACGCGGCGCTGACCGGCGCCAACCTGGCGACGCTCACCTGCTCGGCCGTGGCCTTCGGCGCGGCCGGGGACGCTGCGCCGGGCGCCTTGGCGACGGCCGCGGCGATCACCGACGACGCCTCGGCCGATGCGACCGGCAGCGTGACTCATTGCCGCGCGTCCTCCTCGAGCGTCGCCGACACGCCGCTCAACGACCACATCGACGGCAGCGCCGGGCTGACCGCGGGGACCTTCGACTTCGAGTTCAACACCGACGCCTTCGTCTCGGGCGCCGTGATCTCGATCACCGCCTGGACCGCGACCCAGCCCCAGGGACCGACGGCGACCTAGGAGGCATGCGATGACCCGCTGGTTGCTGGTCACTCTCGCATGGCGGCCGGACGGGGTGACGGTGACCGGCGTCGACCTCTACGCCACCGAGGCGATCTGCGACACGATGGGCGCCATCGCGCGCGCTTGGTTCGGCGTGGACTGGGGCTGCGTGATGCAGATGTGGGTCTAAGCCGTGCCTATCGTAGACGCCAACGACCCCACGGCGAACGACGGGCAGTACAACGTCGCGTCCGGCATCTGGCTGATCCGGGGTCAGGTGTGGCGCGAGACCGACCCGGGCTTCATGTCCGTCATGTCCCGCTTCGATGAGCGCAAGGAAGTACGCCTCGGCCATGGCCGGGCCATGATGCTCGGGTTCTGCGAGAACCGGGCGAAGATCCTCGTGGCCGGGCTCGGGTTGACCGCGAGCGACCGGATACTGCTCGTCGGCTCGGCCTTTGGCTGGCTGGCCGAGTGCTTGGAGAAACAGGTGCCCGGCCTTTCCGTGGTGTCGCTAGATACGTCGACCTGGGTACAGGCGACCAAGGACCAGACTGAGACGGCGAAGATCGAGGCGGCGGTGCAGGCAGCGGGCATCCTGCCCGTCATGTCGCGCTACGCCGAGATCGTGGCTTCGCTGGACGACGGCGGGCCGAGGGCGCGTGTTCTCATCGGGGCCGAGGACGTGCTGAGGGCCAACGACCGGGCGAAGCTCAAGCAGGCCCACGGCAGTTTCACCTGGGCTATTACCGAAGTGGTGTTCACCTGGCTGACCGATGCGGAGTGCGTTGCGATGGACGCGGCGATGCACAAGGTCGCGGCCAAGGTGGCACACATGGTTCAGCCCTACGCCACGAAGTTCGACGACAGCGTGGAGCCGGAGCCGGTGTGGAACTGGAAGCACCTGGAGGCGACCGGGCAGGGGGTGCGTCAGCAGCTTCTTGATCAGCCCTGGTACACGGTGAGCAACTGGAAGGCGCTGCTGCCCGACAGCACGTTCGTCGGCGTCGGTGGGGGCGTGGTCTGATGGCGCTGCCGGTCACGATTTCCTCGACTATCGTTGGGCAACAGAACTCCTACCATGGTCCATTCAAGTCTTCGGAAAGTGCCTTCTACACAATTTTGATGGACAGCATTGTTAAGAGTTCTGTTGAAGCCCACAAAGCGACTGATCCGACGATCAGTTTCACCGAACAAGACTCAGTAAATCGGCCGGCATTTGGGTCAACTGTCTTATCTATTAACGCATATCAAGATGGGGACAAACTACATATTGCGGGCCAGGGCACTAACGATAATGTTATGTATGGCCGCTTCGATATGTCCGGCGACACCTGGGACGCCATCGACGGGGCCTCCGACCGGGACATCCTGATCGACGGCGCGCCGGACGGCTTGGCGGACGCCTGCGATCTGGTGGTGCGCTCGGACGGCGATATCGTGGTGGTCTACCAGAAGGTCATGGACAAGGTCATGGGCAACCCCTTCGAGCGGGTTGGCCTGAGCGTCTCGACCAGCGCGAACCGGGGCGAAACCTGGTCGGCGGTCGTCACGCTGAAAGATCTCGGCGTCGAGCGCGACATGACCGGGCCGAGGATCGTGCTGAGCGCGTCGAGCGGGGAGGCATATGACGATTATAGCTTTATTGTTTGGGCCGACGACTTAGGGGCGACAAGAAATATACGAGAAAGAGCATTAAGTGGTACAGATGTTCTACAAACTGATCGAGTCATGGGGTCTGGTAGTGATAATCCTTACCTTTTCACTCATGGTATTTCTTTTGACCGTGCTGGCACGACAAAAGTCCGCATTGGCTTTGTGACAACCACAAACGGCCTACAGGTAATAGAATTTGACGCGGCGACCGATCCTAGTAGTTTTACAGCTTCTGAAATATGGGACGGTACAAGCAGTGCTGAGGATGTCCGTCTTGTTAATTCTTCTATAGTTGCTTGTCTTGGTCTCGACGGCAGCACTCAACATATGCTGGCGGCGCGTGCTGATAATTCCGACCTCTACTCCGCAGACGACGCCGACAGCGACACCTGGACCACGCCGGCCAGCACCTTCGTAGGCACTATTAATCACGTAAGCAACCGCACCTACGACCGCTCCGGCACCAAGCTCGCCCACATCATCGACGACGCCGGGACGGTCAAGTATGATGAGGACAGCATCGTCGGCGCCCCGCCCAGCGGTGCCGGCGCGCAGATTTTCCAGCCGCTCAACCAGGCCGCCAGCGGCGGCATGCAACCGGCCGCCGTGGGGTCCTCGGTCCTGGCACCGCCGGCCACCGCCGCCACCGGCGGCATGGCGCCCGCCGCGGTCGCATCCACGGTCCTGGCGCCGCCGGCCCAGGCCGCCGCCGGGGGCGAGGGCATCCCCGGCGCCGGCGCCACCCTGCTGGCGGCCTTCGCGCAGTCGGCGATCGGGGTCGAGCGCTTCGACGGCGCCGCCGCCTCGGCCTTTGCCGCCCCGGCGCAGAGTGCCGTAGGCGCGGAACGTTTCCCCGGCGCTGCCGCCCAGACCCTGGCGTCGCCGGTCACCGCGGCCACCGGCGGCATGGCACCGGCCGGCCTGGGCGCGAGCCTGCTGGCGCCGCCGGTGCAGAGCGCGCTCGGCGCGGAACGCTTCGCCGCCGGCGCCGCCAGCCTCTTGGCGGCGCTATTGCAAGGCGCCGTGGGGGGCATGGCGCCGGTGGGCGCCGCCGCGTCGGTCTTCGCGCCGCCGGCCCAGAGCGGCCTGGGCGCGGTGATCTTTGCCGGCACGGCCGCCTCGGCCTTCGCCGAGCTCTTGCAAGCCGCTGCCGGAACCTCGGTGGAAGCGTTCATCGGTACCGCCACCAGCCTGCTCGCCGCGCCGGTGCAGGCCGCCGTGGGCGGCATGGCGCCGGCGGGGGCTGCGGCGTCGGCCTTTGCCGCCCCGGCCCAGGCGGCCCTCGGCGCCGAAACCTTCGCCGGCCCGGCCACGAGCCTGCTCGCGGCGTTGCTGCAAGATGCCGTGGGCGGCATGGCGCCGGTGGGCGCGGCGGCGATCGTCTTCGCGCCGCCGGCCCAGGCGGCCACGGGCGCAGTAATTTTCATCGGCAGCGCCGCCAGCCTGCTGGTGGCACCGGTCACCTCCGCCGTCGCGGTCCTGCAACCCAGCGGCGGCGCCACGAGTCTCCTGGCGGCGCCGCGCCAGGCGGCCACGGGGTCGGTGGCGGCGGGCTTTACCGGCGCCGGCGCGAACTTGCTGGCGCCGCCGGTCACCTCGGCCGTCGGCGGCATGGCGCCGTCCGGGGCGGCCGCGTCGACCTTCGCCCTGCTGGTCCAAACCGGGACCGGGGCGCAAGTTCTGGTCGGCACCGCCGCGAGCCTGCTCGCCGCGCTTAATCAACTGGGTGCCGGGGCCGTGGTTATCGCCGCGGCGGTGCCGATCGAGATCCTCGCCATCCGGCCGCTGGTTGCGTCCGCGGTCGGCTTCCGGCCGGGCGCCCTTAACGCGATCCGGCCGATCACGATCACGGTCACGGGAGTGCGCGATGTCTGATAAGGCGGTGGCGATCGACTACCATGCCGGCGACGGGCGGCCGTTGGACTTCCTGCTCTACGACGAGGACCCGCTCGACCCCGGCGAACCGGACCTGACCAAGCCGGTGGACTTGAGCGCGGCGACCGCGATCCGTTTCGCCGTTGCCGATGCGGTGACCGACACGCCGCATTTCACCAAGGCGCTGACCGATGTCATCACGGTCCTCACCGGCCCCGAGGCGGTCGACAACCGGGTCCGCGTGCCCATGCTCAAGGCCGATACCAAGGACCTGACGCCGGGGCGGAAGTACTACGAGCTCGAGGTGACCGAGGCCGGCGACGACTGGACCGGTCCGCACGGGCTGTTCGACCTGCATGCGAGTCTCTTGAGATGACAATAGATTTCGCCGGCCTGCTCGACGCGCCGGCCTATGAGATATTCGGCGTCGAGGCGGTCTTGACTCCGGTCGGGCGATTGCCGCTGACGCTCGACGTCCTCAACCACATCGTCGAGGTCGAGGAAGCGGGCGACTCCGGCGTCGTGGTGCCGACGGTGCGGCCGGCGGTCGACCTGCAACTGGCCGACTTGGCGCCCGCCGGCTTCGGGCGCGAGGACCTGGTCAAGGCCGAGGTCACGTTCGGCGGCGTCCGCTACCGGGTGCTCGCCACCGCGCCGACAAGCAACGCCCGCGAGCTGCGCCTGATCCTGATCGAGGATGCGTAATGGATCGGCGTGAAGACATCCTGGTGCGGTTGCTGGCGGTCCTGAAGACCGTCGGCGCGGCCACGGTAGAGCGCAACCTGCAAGTAGCCGACGACGGGAATTTCCCGGCGCTGCAGATGATGGACGGCGACGAGGAGGCCGACGATTCCCCCTTCGGTCGCGCTCGCCCGGCGAACGCGCCCAACATGATCGCCATGACACCGCACGTTCACATCCTGTTGGGCGAGGTGCCCGAGGACGTCGGCAGCGAATTGAACAGATGGCGCGCGCGGCTGCTCAAGGCGGTGCTCAACGACACCGCGCTTGGCAACCTGGTCACCACCAACGGCGAGATCCGCTATGAGGCCTTAGCGGTCAGCCTTCAGCGCGGCCGCCAGATTATCGGCGAGATGGGAATCGTCTTCACCTTCGTCTATCCGCTTAAGCCCGCCGAACTGTAACCGTCGAGCATTTGTAGCCTTCCGCCGACGCGTAACCGGCACCGGCCCCGGCGCGGGGTTGGTCTTGGCCGGCCGCGCCAACCCCAAGACAGCCCGCTCGGCCACCCCAACTAGCGAGAAGAGGAAACCCCGTCATGGCATTCCGTCTCCTGGGCAACTGCCCCGAAGTCGAGTTCGACCCGGAAGTCGAGACGCGCGAGCACTTCACCAGTCAAGAAGGCGTGCAGAAGAAAGACAAGACCGTGCCCCTCAAGACCAGCGGCACGCTGCGCATCGTCATGGACGAGCTGGTGGCGGACAATCTGGCGCTCGCGATCGGCGGCGTCGTTTCGACCAATACCGCCGGCGAGAAAGAGATCGACATCCTGTCCAACACCGTGATCGCGGCCAAGGTGCGCGTCGTCGGCACCAACGACGTCGGCCGCAAGATCACCGCCAACTTCAACCGTGTCGAATTCACCCCCTCGTCGGCGTTTAACCTGATCTCCGAGGAGTTCGCGACGTTCGAGGCGACCGGCGAGGTCCTGGCGGTGGCCGGCAAGTTCGGCATCATCACTTTCGCGGACCCGGGCACCGCCGGCGACACGCCGCCCGACATCGAGAACTACACCATTCTCAAGGGCGTCGTCTCGATCGAGCTTATCTGATGGTCGGCCTCATAGACATCGCGCCGGCGGTCGAGACGGTCCCGGTCGGCGATAAGGACGTCGCGGTCTACGGCGTCTCGGTGCACGGCATCGCCGACCTGCTCCGGCGGTTCCCCGAGCTGAGCAAGCTGTTCACGGGGAAGCTGGACAAGCCCGAGCACCTGATCGATCTGGGCCCCGACATCGTGGTCGCGATCATCGCGGCCGGCACCGGGGCGCCCGGCGACAACGCCGCGGAGGACGTGGCGCGGCGCCTCGGGGTCGAGGTGCAGATCGCCTTCCTCGACGCGATCTTGCGCCTGACCATGCCGGGTGGCCTCGGCCCTTTCGCCGAGCGGCTGGCCCGGCTCGGCGTCTTGTTCGGGGTCGAGGACGACAAACCAGGCGCAGCCCCATCTGGCAAGAAGCGGGCTTCGAGATCGCGGAAGCGGTTGAAGCGCTGATCGAGATCGGCCACCCGAACGCCGGGGACTACACGCCGCGCCGGGTCCACGCCTTCCTGTTCCTCGCCGACCGCCGGCGCCGGCGCGAGCTGGCCGAACGCCTGAACCTCGACGCCATGGCGGCGCGCGGCGACCCGAAGAAACTCAAGAGGCTGGTCAGAGACCTGGCCAAGGACCGGCCACCGGGCGCGGAGGACGGATGACCGGAGGTAACGATGATGCATAAGCGACACGAGCGCATACCCGCCGATCGGATCAAAAACCTCCGCCCCTTTGGCCGCGGCTGCGAGTTGCGAATCATCGTGGGAAAGAAGCCCATGCCCGAGCTAATCGCAGATGTCCGATCCGCGGCGGCCGACCCGACAGTCAAGGCCATTCTTCTCGACATGGATGTGTCGAAACCATGACCTTCAAAGTTCTCTACCGCGCGGCCAAGGGCGAGTTCGAGGAGGCCATGGCCGAGATGAAACGGCCCATGGCCGAGGCGGCGACGGCCGCTATCGAGGAGGCGGGCGCGACGATAAAGGTCGGAGCGCGTGCCGACATCGCGCGCGCCGGCTTCTCCAAGCGGTTCCAGAACGCGCTCCGGGTCGATACCTTCCCGCGCCGGCCCAAGGTCTCGATCGACGCGGCCGCCTTCATCTTCAGCAAGGTGCCCTACGCCGAGGTCTTCGAGAGCGGGGCGACGATACGCGGCAAGCCCCGACTGTGGATCCCGCTCGAAGGGACGCCGAAGAAGATCGGGCGCGATCGGATGACCGCCAAACGCTTCGCCCAACGGATCGGCCCCTTGACGTTCCTCGATCGCGGCGGCCGCCGGCCGCTGCTCGGCGCGCGCGCGGCGCTTACCCGCAGCCAGGCGAACAAGGCGCGGCCCAAGGTCTCGCTCGCGGCGTTGCGCCGGGGTGCCGATGGCACGGCCACCGGGCGCACGGTCCTGCGCACGGTGCCGCTGTTTCTGGGCGTCAGCTCCATCGTGGTGCCGAAGAAGTTTTCGGTGCGCAAGATCATCGACAAGGCGGCGGGGCGTCTCGCCGAGATCTACGTCCGGAAGATCGGGAAAGGAATCTGAGCCATGGCCAAATCCCGAACCACCCTCAAGCAGCGCATCGCCCTCGACGGCGGCAAGGACATCGAGGAGGAGCTCGCCAAGATCGGCAAGGTCGGCGAGAAGGCCTTCGCGCTCCTGAAGAAATCCGCCAAGGAATTCGAGGGCCCGGGCAAGCGCCTGTCGGCCGCGGTCAACCGGCTCAAGAACCGGATGCTTCTATTGCGCGCGGCGGGCAAGCGGGTCGGCGATTCCTTCCGCAACATGGCCCGGCGCGGCCGGGCGCTGCGCCAGGGCCTGGTGCGCATCGGGCGCAACCTGGCGCTCGTCGGTGCCGCCGGCCTGGCGGCCGCGGCGGCGCTCTTCAAATTGGCCAAGTCCGGGGCGGCGGCGGCGGATGCCGCCGGCAAGACCGCGCAGGGCGTGGGCCTGACGGTCACCGAACTGGGCCGCCTGGTCTTCGCCGCCGAACAGTCGGGGATCTCCCAGGAAAAGTTCCTGAACATACTCACCCGCTTCAACCAGGGGCTCGGCGAGCTGGCGGAGGAGGAGCGCAAGGCCGGCAAAGCCACCAAGAAGACGGGCGATCTGACGGACCGTGCCCGGGAGGCCTACGATCAGTTCGGGGTCACGGTGCGCGATATGAGCAAGGAACTCGCCGGCACCGCCAAGGGCTTAATCGATGTCGACGCCACGGGCACCCTGGCCGCGCGCGCGCTGAAAGGTGCCGGCATCACGGCCCTGGACGCTACCGGCAACATGAAGCCGCTGGTCGGCCAGATCCTCGAGTTTGCTAACGCCTTCGCTGGCGTGCCCGCCGGGGTCGAGAAGGTGAAATCCCTGATCGACATCACCGGGACGCGCAATGCGCGGCTCGCCGCCCCGTTCTTCAACCAGACCGCCGCCGGCATCCGGAACCTGGGCGACGAGGCCGAGAGACTCGGCGTGGTCTTCTCGGAGAGAGATTTCAAATCCGGCCGCGATACGATCGATGCTTTGAACAGGGCCGTGGTCTCGCTCGTCGGCAGCGGGGTCCTCAAAGGCCTGACCGACGAGATCGGCTTGATCTTCAATGAGGATTTGAGCCGTGCCGCGGACGCTTTCACCGCGGCGCTCCGACGCAACCGCGATGCCATCGTAGCGTTTTCCGAAGGTAAAATTAGGCAGGCGATCTCGCTGGTCGAGGACCTGGTGGCTGCCATCCAGTTCCGCGATGTCGATGTGAGCGAGAGTGGCGCGTTCATTCTCGAGGCGCGCGACGCCGTGATCGCCTTCGCCCAGGACGTTAAGGCCGCCTTCGACGATGTCATCGTGCCGGCGTTCGAGGCGCTGGTCGAGGCCGCCGACTTCGTCGCCGGGGCGCTGAACGATGTTTTCGGGACCGATCTCACCGGCCGGCAACTCCTGATCGCCGCCGTGGTCGCGCAACTGCTCGGCATCTTTACCGCGCTCGCGTCCGTGGTCGGCCTGGTGGCCGCGGGTTTCGTGGCGTTCGCCGCCGTCGGCAGCTTGGTCGTTAACGCAATCGGCGTCATTGCCGCCGCCGCCGGCGTGCTCTCCGCGGCACTGCTCGCCATCGGCGCCATCCCCGCGCTCATCGTCGCCGGGCTGGCGGCGGCCGTCGTTGCGATCGTCGTCTTCTGGGACGACATCACGGCCGCTGCCCAAGCCGCCTGGACCTTCATCACCGGGCTCTGGGGCGATCTGGCCGACGTCCTGGGCGGCTTCGCCGACGCCGCGGCCGAGCGCCTGGTAGCTGCGTTCCGCGGCGCCGTGGCGACCATCAAAAGCCTCCTGAGCAGTCTGATTTCCTTGGCAAGGCGCGCCTTCAAGGCCGCCAGGGAGGCGCTCGGCCTCTCGGGCGGCGGCAGCGCGTCGGGCGCCGGGGTGCCGGTCCTGGCCGGCGGCGGCGCGGTGCGCGGGCCGGGCACGCCGACCTCGGACTCGATCCTGGCGCGGCTGTCCGATAAGGAGTTCGTCATCCAGGCCCGGGCGGTGCGGCACTACGGCGCCAACCTCTTCGCGGCCCTCAACTCCATGCGCCTGCCCAAGTTCTCCGGCGGCGGCTTGGCGGAGGGCATCGCCCGATCGCTCACTTTGCCGCTCATGCCGATCCCCGTCTTCGCGGCCGGCGGCCCCGTCAACGTGCCGGCGCTGGCCCCGGCGGGCAAGGCCGGGACTCCGTTCACCATCGTCCTCGATGGCCAGAGCTTCCCGGCGCGGGCCGACCAGGAGGTCGCCGAGGCGCTCGGCCGCGTTGCCTTGAGCCAGGCGCGCGCCAGCGCCGGCCGGCCACCCAGGAGGCTGTGAGCCCGTGTCGGATACCGATCTCGTCCTGACCGGCATCGGCATACCCGACTTCTCGGCGCGGGGCCTGCGCGAGAACCTGCGCCCGATCGACGGCGGCAGCCTGCGGCGCACGGTCAACGGCGCCCTGGTCGACGTGACCGAGTCCTCGTTCCGGAAATATGCGCTCGCGATCACCGGCTCGGACCAGGAACCGCCGGCCTTCGATTCCATCTGGCGCGGCCAGTCGGTCACGGTCGATGCCCTGACCAAGCTGTCCTATCCGACCAGTGGCGGCTCCCCGGGCCGGACCGTGGTGCCCGGCTCGAGCGTGGTCAACGGCAGCTTCACGGTCTATCGGCCGCGGCTCACCATGCTGGTGGTCGACTGGACCCTCGAGCGCGACGAATGGGGCGCCGTGATCGGCTGGTCGCTGGACTTGGAGGAGGTCTGATGCCCCTGCCGATCTTCATCGACATCGACGGCACGCTGACGGATTCCCCCCATAAGGGGGGCTCGGGCCTGCCCGAACGCATCGCAGCCGTCGAGGCCTTGATCGCGCGCGGCCGGGAGGTGGTGCTCTGGTCCGCGTGCGGCACTGACTACGTCCGGGACTTCGCGAAGAAATACGGGCTGCGCCCGATCGCGTGTATCGGCAAGCCTGATAAGGCGGTCGACGACCGCCCGACCATCCGGCCGGCCGGAAGCATGCCAGTGGTGTGCCCCGAGGACTTCTTCGACTGCGCCTAACCGTCGAGGGTGATGAACAAATGTTTATTGCTTTTCCACCATCCGCGCCGCCGTGGCGTCGGCTTGAAGTGATGACGATCTTGTTCCCGGAGCGCAGAAAATGGGGATGGGTCTTTCATGAGAGCGAGCGCTGGCTTTGTCTTGGGCGGCTTGAAATCCACTTGCCGATTTTCGAGCGGTTCTAGGAGATATGACCCTCTACTTCGCCTGGGTCGATGCCTCGGAGACCACTTTCGGGGTCGAGCACGAGGTCGAAGACGAGCAGGTCTTCCGCCTGACCATACGGCACGAGGAGGGCGAGTTCGCCAAGGCCGAGGTCGAGATCGCCAACCCGCGCGTCGGCCTCCTTGGAGCCGGGCGCAAGCGTTGGGCCTGGATATCCTTCGACACCGCAGCGACGCCGGGGGTGGTGCCGCTGTTCTTCGGCCGCCTGCTCGGCCTGCCGCAGCGATTGGCGGGCGAGACGGTGACGTTGGAATTCCTGGCCCGACCGGCCGACTTCGACGCTAGGAAGGACGCGGCCGCGGCGGCGCTCAAGGTCGCGCCATTCTGGGATCCGGTCTGGATCGAGCCGGAGCGCCGCGACGATCCCGATGCGGTGCTGGAAGCGCGGGCCGCGCGCTGGCACATCGACCGCACGACCCACGCGGTCACCGCCTCGGACGTCAACGCCGGCGAGGACGGCACCCTCGACTTCGGCGCGCCGGGCGACGCGACGGTGTTCTATTCCTCGCTCGAGGCGGCGCCCCTGCAACCCCCGGCGCGCCGGATCCGGGTCGAGGCCGAGGTGCTCTGGGACCAGGCCGGTGCCGGTTCCGTGGATTTACGTCAAAGCCTGATCGCCGCCTTCGTCGCCGCCGGCACCTCGGCCGGCCACGTCATCACGAGCTACACCGGCGAGGGCCTGGAGGGCGACTGGCCCGATCCGGGCGCCCGCATCGGCGCCGGCTGGCGGGTCGGCGCATCCAAGGTCCTGCGCGGCGAAGGCGTCTGGATCAACCAGATATTCCAGCCGGTGACCATGGGACGCTCGCTCGTGAAGTTCCCTTTGTGGACCTTCGCGCCGACCTTCACCGTCGAATTCGAGGCCGAGCGCTCGCGCTCCGAACGCGTGGTCTTCGAGCTCGAGGCCGACACCCAGGAGATGCTGACCGACGTCGGCGATGCCGAGGTCCTCGCGCTCGATCTCAGCTCCTTCGAGATTGCCGAGGCGATCGACGATCAGGGCAGCGCCGGCTTTACCACGCCGATCGGCGATGTCCGCCGCAACAGCTACTTCGTGACGGATCGGGGCAAGCAAAGCCTGGAACATCTGATCGCGCGCGCCCGGGCCGAGCTGCTGGAGCGGGCGCGGGCGGTCGAGATCGGGTTCGAGACGACCTGGGCAGAGGCGCTCGACCTCTCGTGCCGGCTGAGCGCCCGCGTCGTCGATGCCCGCCTGCCCGGCGGCGAGGCGACCGGCAAGGTGGTCTCCTACGTTCTCGGCATCGAGGGCGACAGCGGGCAGTTTTCCGCCGAGGTCACCATCGCCTGCACCGTGGGTCAGGGGACCAGCGTCTCGGCGGCGGCGGGGTCGCCGGACTATGTCGAGGACGGTTACGTCGAGGACGGCTATCAGACCCGGAGCGGCGCCATCGTCTTGGCGGTCGCGGGGGAGGTCGGCTACACCGATTACGACGATCAGGGGCCGCCCAATGACGGTGCCGCCGACGATGGCGTGGACCTCCTGCGCATGACGCCGGCGCGCTCGATCCTCAGCTTGCAGGTCTTCGACGGCCAGGACGCCCAGGAGGCGGTCCTGGACCAGGGCTTCACCTCGCTCGCGGTCGCCATCGAGGCGCTCAACGAGGCCTTCACCGAGGTTGACCTGTCCCTGGTGCCGCTCGATGGCGGGCCGTTCGCGCACACGATCGACGTCACGGTGACCGGGCTGGCGGTGCCCAAGACCATCGACCTGGAGGCGACGTGACCTTCACCGTCAAGCGCGCCTTCATCTTGAGCGGCTTCTTCGGGAGGCAGGCGGCGCTGGTGCGGCGCATCCCGCGGCGCCGGCCGCCGGGCGCGAGCGGCGAGGCGTTGCTGCGCTGGGGCAAGCCTAGCGCGTTTCAGTTCACCAGCGGCGGCGGTTTCACGCAACCGACCATCAACATCCTGCCGTCGGGCGACGAGGCCGAGGCGGACGATGCGGCGCTCGGCCTGATCTTCACCGAGACCGGGCGCCTGACCACGATCGTGCGGGTCAGCAATCCGCTCGACGCCAACGACTTCGTCGACGTGGAGCGCATCGACCGGATCTCCTTCCAAGGCCCGGACGGCGTGATCCGGACCTTCGTACTCAATAACTGAACAGATGCCTGTCCGCCTCGATCCCTGGCAGAACATCGTCAACGTGTCGTGGAGCGCGGCCCCTCCCCCACCGCCGCCGCCTACTCAAAGACCCGCGATCGCCGGTGGCACCTGTACGGAGTCCAACGTAGCCCTCCCCCTGGACCTGGATTTCACCTGGGGGTCCGTCCAAGGCTTTCCGGCCATAATCGGCGACATGCTTCTGGCCCATGTCTCGGCCGGCGGGGTGACCACGATCTCGCCGCCGGCGGGTTGGAACGAGCTCTTCCATACGACCTTCAGCCCGTTTTATACGCAAAGCGCCTTCTACCGATTCAAGGAGGCCGGCGATCCCGACCTATGGACCTTCACGCAAAGCTCGGACAAGGGGATGGCCGGATGCGCGTCCGCCGTCAGACGGGCCGCCGCCAGTCCAATAGCTGCGCTGACGATCAACCACATCCCGGTGGGCGAGTTCCCCGACTCCCTGCCGATGTTCATCCAACCGGAATTGCCTCTGATCCTCGGTTTCGTGGACACCAACAACAAATTCTTCCTCCAGCAAAATTACCCCGAACCGCCGAATCCGGTGTGGTTCAAGCGCTACCGATTCAGGTCCGACGGCACATTCGATCACGGCATGATGCTGTTTAACGCCTCCGAGGGGGTTTTCACCGGACCGGGAACCTTGCCGGCCACGCGGTTTTCGCCGTTCACCGGCAATTCGGAGATCGTAACCGTCGTGGCAATCGCGCCGGCACCATAACCAGGAGCTCATTCGGACATGGGACACACCTCCGGCCTCATCTTCCGCACCGCCGGTTCCTGGGGTCCGGGCAAGGGCTCGAACCTCATACCCGCCGAGATCGACCAGAACTTCGACAATGTGGACGAGCGGCTCGATACCCTGGAGACCAACCCGCCGACGCCGGTGGAGATCTCCTCGATCTCGGTCACGGGCGCCTCGATGACCGTCAACATGGCCGACGGCAGCAAGTTCGGTCCGTTCACCCTGCCGACCGCCGCCTTCGTCTTCCGCGGCGACTGGGCGCCGCTCACGCAGTATTTCGAGAACGATGTCTTTTTCGAACCGGGCGACGGCATCTTCTTAGTTCTCACCGACTTCGAATCGGCCACCGCCTTCGATCCCGGCGGCGCCGAGATCGCCAAGTTGCTGCCCGACGCCGCCCGCTGGTTCACCGGCTCGGGCGTGCCGTCCTCCTCTCTCGGGAATGAAAACGACCTGTATCTCGACACCGCCAACGGCGATGTCTACGAGAACCAGGGCACGCCCGGCTGGGCGCAGATCGCCAACCTCACGGGCCCCACGGGTCCGGCCCCGGCCACCCTCGACGATGTCGGCGATGTCGACTATGGCACCCCGGGCCCGGCTGACGGCGACGTGCTGGTGCGGCGCGGCGGCGGCTGGGTGCCCGAGGCAGGCGTCGGCCGCCAAACGATCTGGATGCCAGCCGCGGCCCTGCAGCCGACGGTGACTGCGGGCGCCGGCGACCATATCACTCAGGGCGGGCTGACGACGGTTGAGCTTACGGCCGGTCGCCCGAACATCACATACCTGCCCTTCGAGACAGCCACCAAACAGAACGCGCAATTTTCGATCTCCATGCCGAAGTCGTGGGACCTTGGAACCTTCACCTACGAGGCAATGTATTCCCACGCGGGCGGCCAAACAGGGGGCCTCGATGGCGTCGCCTGGGGCTTGAGCGGGGTGGCGGTTGGGGACGGCGAGACGGTCGACGTTGTATTTGGCACCGAGGTCGTTGTGACCAAAGACGCGAGCGCGGCTGATTCCGAGCACAAAACAGCGGAGAGCGCAGCGGTCACGGCGGCAGGGGCAATCGCCGCCGGCGACACCGTCTATTTCAACCTTGCTCGCGTGGTCGCGGACGCCGCGGACGATTTGGACGTCGACGCGCGAATGCACGGGATCAAGCTGTTCTATTCCACCAACGCGCTCACAGATGATTAAGAGACCGGCATGCTGCGATTGACCAACTTGGCTGGCTTTTCAGCGGCGAAAGCGCGGGGCCAGGCTATTCCCGGAAACCCGCCGGTCACCGACCCCGACTTTGCCAGCGTTAAGTTATTGCTCGGTTTCAACGGCGTCGACGGGGCGACCATCACAGCCGACGAAAGCGACAACGCGGCCGTGTTAAATTCCTTCATCGAGAATGCGCAACTCGACCAGGCGCAGCAAAAATGGGGCAGCGCCTCGCTTTTGTTGGATGGCGACGGGGATGCGGTTCACTGGGATGACGATGCGGATTTTGCCATAGGGTCGGGTGAATACACGATCGATGCCTGGCTTCGCCCAGCGTCCGTGCCTGGTGTAAACGTCGTCTTTTTAGAACAGTGGTCAAGTGTGCAGCGCTCCATTTCATTTGGGACACATGCGACTGGAACTCAAATCAGTTTGCGGACTTCGACGACTGGCAACACGACAACCTCGACGCTGCTTTCGGGGACACTCACTTGGAATGTCGACCAGTGGTATCACGTCGCGAGCGACCGGGATTCTGGCGGTGTAATTAGAATTTATCGCGACGGAGTTTTCCTCGCGAAACATACTCAGGCCACCACCTTGCATGATTCAACGCGGGTGCTCGAGGTCGGCACTGATTTTGATGGGCATATCGACGACCTCCGGTACACGGTCGGCGTCGCCCGTTACGCCAGCGACAGTGGCTACACCGTTCCGACAGAAGCCTTTCCGCGTCAATGAGTGGGACCATCGACTGGACCGTCACCTTCTTCGAGATCGTCACCCAACCCTAACCAGGGGAGAGATCATGCGAAATTTTCCCTGAGCCGCCTGCGGGCGGCTTCGTTGATTCTTGCCGCCGCATTACTGGCAGCGGGGGCGGCGCTTGCGTTTTCGGGCCCGGCCCGGGGCGAACAAACGGTCTGCGATCTGCGCCACAAGGTCGTCGAGCACCTGGCAAGCAAGTACGGCGAGGCGGTAAGCGCCTGGGGCGTCTCCTCGGCCGGCGCGCTGGTCGAGGTTTTCGAGAACCCGGAAACCGGCACCTGGACCATCACCGTGACCGCGCCCGGCGGCACGGCCTGCCTGGTCGGCGCCGGCGACGGCTGGCGCCACAAGACCGCGCCCGTGCCGCCGCCGCGCCGCGACATGGCGCTGTAACGGGGACGGGCATGGGGGAACCGGGGCTCGCCGAACTGCACGCCGGCCTGGCCGCGCTGAAGGCGGCGATCGAGACCGAACTCAAGGGCGTCAACGCGCGCATCGGCAAGATGGAAAAAACCCAGGCCTGCCTGGTCGAGCAGATGACCGCCGGCCGCACCACGGTCAGGGTCCTGCGCTGGGTCGGTGCCACCGTGCTGGCACTCGCCGGTTTGGCCGCGGCGTTCTGGGAGAGGATCGGCGGATGAAGATCACCGCACCCGATATCGAGGTACTGGCGCGCACGGTCTATGGCGAAGCTCGGGGCGAGAGCGCCCTCGGCAAGCTGGCGGTCGCTTGGGTCGTGGTTAACCGGGCCAAGCGCGCCCGCAGCGGCCTAGCCGCGGCCTGCCTCAAGTCGATTCACTTCTCCTGCTGGAACAACGCACGCGCCAACGATGCCAATCAACTCGCCATGATGACTGCCGATCTGTCGGACCCGGTTTTTGCGCGCTGCGTAATCGCCGCGTTACAAGCCGCGCATGGTCTCGCGCCCGACCCGACCGGCGGCGCGCGCCACTACCACGCGCTTGGCGTCCGGCCGCGCTGGGCCAGGGGCAAGAGCTACGAGACCATCGGCCGTCACCGTTTCTATCGCGGCATCGACTAGGAGTTCCCCATGAAAGCCAAGCTGATCGCCGGCGTGCTCGCCGGTGCGTTCCTGCTGGGCGCGGCCTGGGCCTTCGGGCCCGAGGTTGCGCAAGACCTGTTCGCCACCGTGGCCGAGTTCGTGACCGGGGGTATGGAATGAAAAAAACTTTCCTCGCCGCCTTGGCGGCGTTGCTTCTGCTCGCCGGTTGCTCGACGGCGCAACGAGCGGCGCTGACCGCCGGCATCGAGCACGCCCGCCAGGCCAAGGATATCGAGGCCGGAGTGCTCAAGGCCTCGCTCTGCGCCATGTCGATCGGTGCCTATCACCGGGTCAATAACGAACCCGAGCAGCGCGCCATCGACGTGCTCTGCGGCGGCCAGTGGGAGCGCCCGGTGACCGCCGACGACGTCCGCGCGCTGCGCGAGCTGGGCGAGCTTCTGAGGGCGCCCGAATGACCCCTGGCGTCTCGTTCCTGGACGGCCGGGTCCACGCGCTCGATCGCGACGGGCGGCCGGTAATCCACGGTTGGGCGCCCGAGGCCTTCGCCTGGCTGGCCCTGCGCCTGGGCGGCGAGACCGGCCGGCCGGTGGTTCTGGTCCATGGTTTCGGCTACGACCCGCGGGCGCGCTCGCGCGATAACCCGCACCATCGGGGGCCCTTGGGCGGGGCCGGCAGCTTCGCCCGCTGGCGCCGCGACCTCATGCCCGCCCGCTTGAGGGTTGGCCAGCTCGACCGGCCCGAACCAAAGGGCCGCTGCCCGGGCCTCGGCTTCGGCTGGTACTCGGTGCCGCTGGGCCTGCGCGGGGTGCTGGGCGCCTGGCGCCACGGGCGCTGGAACCGCTACCGCTATGCCTGGGACCTGGCCGAGGCGGCCGGGCCGGCGCTTAGCGTCATGCTGCGCCGCCTCGGCGGGCCGGTGGATGTCCTGTGCCATTCCTTGGGCTCCCGGGTCGTCATCGAGGCCCTGGGGGCCGACACCGCGTTGCCGGTGAAAAACGTGGTGTTCATGAACGGCGCCGAGTTCGCCGTGCCCGCGGGCCTCCGCGCGAGGGCAAATAGCCACATCCGCTTCGTCAACCTGGTGGTCGCGGCCGACGATGTCCTCGCCAAGCTCGACACCGCCTTCGCGCCGGTCTCCGGCCAAGGCGCGCCGATCGGCCTGGACGGCCTCCGGGGCCTGGGATCTGGCGCGCCCGACAACTGGATCGACATCGCGCTCGACGACCCGGAGGTCCAGCTTTGGGGGGCCATCCATACGTGGCACCTCCAAGGCGACAACCCGAAGAAATGGGCCGACCACTGGTACACCTACCGCCACGCGGGCAACCACGGCCTGATCCGCGCCGCCCTGGCCGGCGAGTTCCTCGACCCGCCGCCGTCGGTCATCTGACCTAGTACACGACCTGCCGACCCGCCCGCCGTCGCCCTAACGGGCTATGGCGGGCGCTTTTTTTGTGCGCGGAACGGCCCGCGAACATCCTCCCCGGGTCTCCCCGGGTAACACCCGGAACGAACCGGAACCAGGCGGAACCAGCCGGAATCCGACGGTCCGCGCGGATCGGACGATTGTAAAGATTTACAAGGACTTAGTGCTGCCGCGCGAAGGAAACGAGAAGAAAATCAACCCTCCCCCTCACCCTGGGACGGGGCGAACGCCATTGTTGATTTAAGTTGATTTAACTCGATTTACGGCGCTTGCCCCGGGTTCCTCCCCGGGTCTTGGCCGCCGTGCGCGCCGGCAGCAGGCCGATCACGCGGCGCGCGTGGCGGGCGTCGGTGGCGATGTAGGCGGCGATCGACTTCTCGGACAGCCAGGTGCCGGCGTCCTTGATGCCGCGCGCCGTGACCAGGGCCTGGTCCAGGTCGCCGGCGAACAGGCGGCGCGCCATGTGCGGGGTGAAATAGACCCCGGCCGCCGCACACACCGGCTTGAGGTCGTCGTAGAGGCGCTGGCGCCGGCGCCAGGGGAAGACGTAATCGTCGGGATCAAGATTCTTGACCCGCCGGCGCAGCATGGCCCGGGTCCGGGCGTGCAGCTCGATCGCCTTCCAGGCGCGCGACTTGGGGATCCAGACGTCGGCCTGGCGATCGGCCAGGCGCAGATGGCGGACTTTGAGCGAGAGCGTCTCGCCGACGCGCCAGCCCTGGTGCAGGACCAGGACCAGCCAGTCCTCGACGTCGCCCTCGGCGGCGCGCAACAGCGCCGCGACCGCTTGCGGAGAGGGGCGCGGGCGCTCCGGCTCGGCCTCCTTTAGGCGGCGGATGGTGAGGTACGGGCAGAGCGCCGGCCAGTTCTCGGAACCGAAGTGGAGGATGGCGGCGGCGGGGGCCACGACCTGGCGGTTCTTGGTGGCGGCCTTGGCGTTCGGATAGAGGACGTGGGCGGCGGCGTGGATGTCGGCGGCGGTGAGATCAGCCACGGGGCGGGCGCCGAGCAGGTCCTCGAGGCGGGCGATGTAGCGGCGCTCGTCCCGGCCCGGACGGCGCGCGGCGCGGTAGCGCGCGGCTATCTCGGCGAAGGTCTTGGGTGGCGCCGGCGCGGGAACGCGATGACCGAGGCGCTTGGCGGCCTCGAATTCCCCTGCAAGGCATCGCGCAGCTCGGCGGTCCCGTGCCGCTTCGAGGACGAACTCCCACTCCTCGGTTCCGAGATAGACCCGGGCGAGCCAGTGCCGGTTGCCCTTGCGGGTGCCGGGTGGGTAGACGGTGAACCCCATACTTGCTCCGTGATGGCACGGGCCTGGGCGGGCGTGAAACGGCGCCCGCGGCGGCCCGGGTTATACCACTCGCGCTCGGGAAAGTCGCGCACGACCTCGGCGACGTAGCCGTAGGCGGTCGATAGCTTGACCTGCCAGGCGGCGGCCAGGTCCTTCATGGTCAGCAGCTCGACGGCGCGCGGGGTCATCGGGTTTCAGGCTTCGGGATCTATTTCTGCGCCGTCGAACGCCCGCCGCTCGGCCCAGCCGAGGCTGGGCCCGCCCCTGGCCCAGGCGTCGGCGCGGCGCTTGCGCTCGCGCGTGACGATGCGGTTGAGGACCTTATACGCCAGGCGGAACTTGGCGCCGAGGGCATCGGGGCCCATGCCGGCGTCGGCCAGGCGGACGATCTCGGCGCTGACGGCGGGGGGAAGTGCGGCGGCGGACGCCGGTAGCGGCACAGGTGCGGCGCCCGCCGCCTGGGTTGCCGGCGGCGTGGATACGTCACCGCCGGACGGGGAGGGGGTCATGCGACGGCTACCTTGTCCGCCGGCAGCGTGGCGTAGCGGGGCAGGAAACAGTCCTCCAACTCGCCGCTCTCGCGGTTCAGATGACGCCGAATCCCGAATACGTCATCGGTGAAGTCGCTGTCTGGCCCGGCCAACAAGCGGTCGAGATCAAGCGGGCAGCCGTTGCAATGGGCGGCCGTCACGTCCATCAAGAAGTCGAGCTTGTCGGCCGGTATCTCGGCATCTTCGGCGAACTTGAAAGCGCGCTCGGCGATCCGCTCGATGATCGCGGCGTCCTCCTTGCTGGCCTTGAATGAGATTGTCATTGTGGGTTCCTTCGCTTGCTTTCCCGCTCGACTCCCGAGCCGTCGATATACTGGGCCTTGAGATAGGGGCGGCCGATCAGCGGCTGGATAAACCGCTTGTCGAAGCCGCGGCCCTTGAGGGGACGTGCGGCCTTGGGCCAGGCCCCGGCCAGCTTGCGGGCAATCCGCTCGGCCTTGGCCTTCATGCCAAGATCGCGCGCCGATTTGGTCCTGTGGCACGGGCGCCCCAAGGCCTGCCAGTTGCCCGGGCCGTTGTTCCCGCCCAGGCTCAGGGCCTGCCAGTGATCCCATTCGACCGACCCGCATTCGGAGAAGGGCCGGCCGCAGGCGTTGCAGAGATGCCGCTGCCGCTTGAGTACGGCCGCCTGGATAGCCTTGGTGGGGCGGCGCCGGCACTCGGGAGCGAACATGGTGGGTCCTTGCAGTAGGCCTGGGATTGGTTGGGAGCCACGCCGGGTGAATTAGCGAGGGGGAGGGTAGGGGGAAATTTCCGAAACGTCAAGTGCGATTTCGGAAAAATCCGCTAGGAACATTCGGGCATCGGTGCGCTGGGGATAACCCGCGCCGGCGCCGGCGCGCCTCTCAGTTGGCTGGCTTGCAACTCCAGAAGCCGCAGGGGTTGACCAAGTAAAGGCCATTGGGCCGGCGGGTTACGCGGTATTCCCATAAAAGCAGGTCTTTGCCGAGCGGGCCGCAAAACACGCGAATGGCCCTGCCGCGATTGGTCTCCCTGTCCGGATAGGCCACCGTTACCGAGGGGCAGTTATAGCCGCCCGAATCGATGACCCCGGCCAGAGTCCGTTTTACCCCCGGTGTGAGGTCGATCCCCTGGGGCAGCGCAGCCGCTCGTTCTTGTTTCGCCTTTTTCGCTGCCTCTTCAGCCTCCATCTCCAAGTTTTCGATGTGCTTGGCTTCTTTCACGCCCCGGGCTTCCCTCACGGGCTTGGCCTCTTCCAGGCGCTCGGCTTCCGCGAGGCGCGCGGCTTCTTTCAAGCGTTCGGCTTCTTTCAGACGCGCCGCCTCCTTCGCTCGCTTGGCCGCCTCGACACGCCGGGCTTGTTCCACGCGCTCGGCTTCCGTGACGCGCGCGGCTTCTTTCACCCGCTGAGCCTCTTCCGCGGCGCCCGTCGAAACCAGGGCGGCGTCGTCAACCGCGGCGACGTCGGTCTCCGGGCTGCTCGCGGCGTGTAAGAACGCGCCGAAATTAACCATCAGAAGCCCCGCCAGCGCAACGACCGCACCGTCCTTGCGGCTTCTGATTCTGAATATGGTGAGTGGCTTGATGACAGAGATGGCGCCGACGAGAAGGACGACAAAGCCGGCCAAAAACAATGCCGTGCCCATGGACAGTCGTCCCTACGCCCCGGCTTGGCTGCGGCCTGTGAGGATGGCCGCACGTTGGCGCTGTAGCCACAAGCCTCGGCGCCGGAGCGCGCGCTTCGCCAGCTCGTGATATTCGGCCTCCGAGGCCACCTTGCCGATCTCTTCGTGCATCTGGGCGGCGGCCGTAACCAGCTCGCGCGTCTCCAAGGGCAAGCGCTCAGCCTGGTGCAAAGTCTGCAACTCCTCCGCCAGCCACCCGAGAAGTTCCGCAAGATCCACGGGCACCGCCTCGACCAGGTGCGGCTTGGCCGTGGCCGGCATGCGTTCGTAGTCGGCACCCCGATCGCCTAGCCCGGTCACGGGCAGCAATTCCCAATCCTCGAGGCCGAGTTCTGCCGCGATGGCGGGGCGGTCGTCCTCGTCGAGCTTCCAGGGCGAGCGCTTCCAAATGTAGTCGTCAATGAATTTGGAATTGCGGTGTCGGCCGCCGCGCTTGGGGAGTGCGCGGGTCAACTCCGCGAGCGTCTTCCCCAACTTGGCGGCGCGATCAACGATCAAGCGCCGGGTCGCGTCGAGATTCTCGATATCACGCTTCGCCTCTCCCATGGCTCCTAGGCTGCGCCGGAACCTCGGAAATTTCCAATGTGACTTTTCCGATTGACAGATTCGGAAATTTCCCATAGATATGGTGGTCTGCAAGGTCCAGACCGCTAGATCATGTACAAATGTCCGATTCTGAAAATCATGAAAATGTCTCATACAGAACAGTTCTTGTCCGAGGTTCACGATTTCGTGAACGAGACTGGGATAAGTCCAACGGCGCTTGGCAAGGCCGCCGTCGGCGATGGCTCGATCATCGTCGAGGTGAGAAACGGCCGCAGCCCGACGCTGCGGACCGTCGACAAGATCACCACCTACATGGCCGCCGAGCGCCTGCGCCGCGCCGAGGCCGGCGCGCGGCGCAGCACGGCCTGCGAAGCCCTGGTGCCCCAGCAGGTCGAAAGAGAGGTCTATCGCGCAGCCACGCGCGCCTTGAACCGCCTCGGTACCGGCTGGCGCGCGCGCCTGTTGCGGTGGTTCCGGCCATGAGCCGGGCGAAGCCCAAGCAAGGAAAAATCACGTGATCAGCGCCGAAGAAGTGGACGCCAACTATGCCGAGCTCAGCGCTCAGATCGACCGCCTGGAGGAACTTGAGATGCCCGCATGGTCAGGCACAGAAGTCGGAAGTCAGAAGCCGGAAGCTGTGGCGCCCGCCCCGAGATGTATCGGATGCCGTTACTTTCTCCGTTTTGACGTCGAATTCGATCCTGGGCATTGCCACCGTCACGCGCCGACCGCCGGCAAGAGGGGTACTGCCCAATGGCCCTCAGTGTGGGGCGAGTATTGGTGCGGGGACTTCGAGGAGGTCTGCGAAGCGTCCACCCTGGCGGCGGCGGATCGTCGAGCTGCGCCATCGGGCTTCTGGGCGCGGGTCCTGGGGTGGTTCCGAGGGTGAGGAGCCGACCGCCGGGCGTTTAGACCGAAAGGACCGATCATGGAGACCATCCACTACGAGATCACCGGGACCGCGCCGCTGCTGATGCAGTCGGAGCGCACGGTGAACCCCTTCGACCCGCTGACCAAAGCGATGAAGGTGATTACCGGCAAGAAAAAGAAGACCGAGGAGGACAAGATGGATCTGGCCCGCCTGGAGTTCGAGGCCGGGCTGTATTTCGACGCCGATCTCGGCCCCTACATCCCCGGCCTCAACCTGGACGCGATGATCCGCGACGCGGCGAAACTGTCCAAGCTCGGCAAGGCGGTCCAGCGCGGCACCATGGTGGTCGAGGACAAGAACCGGCTCGAGTACGACGGCCCACGCTCTATCGCCAAGCTGTGGGCGGACGAGCGCTTCGTCGATCTCAGGAGCGCAGTCGTCCAGCGCGCCCGGATAATGCGCTGCCGGCCGATCTTCCGCGCCTGGCGGGTCGCCTTCACCGTGGCCTTGGACCCGAAGATCCTGGACGCCGCCGAAGTCCGCCGGATCGTCACCGACGCCGGGCGTTACATCGGCCTGGGCACCTATCGGCCGCGCTTCGGCCGCTTCGAGGTAACCGGCGATGATTAGTTGTAGCGCGGCTCTGCATAGCACGGCCGGGCTGGGCCGGGCGAGGCAGGGCAAGGCACGGAGAGTTCGGCGATTTTCACGACGGTGCGGCATGGTGTGGTCCGGCCTGGTTTGGCAAGGCTCGGCCCGGCGCCGCTCGGCTTGGCACGGCTTGGCACGGCTTGGCACGGAGATTTGAATGATTAGCGAGGTTGTGGCGCTGCTGGGCGCGGCGCGGCTGGGCCGGGCGGGGCAAGGCTTTGCTGGGTGCGGCATGGCGGGGCGCGGCACGGAGATTTTGACGATTGTCACGAGTTCATCGCGGCGTGGCCGTGCATTGCCCGGCACAGCTTGGCATGGCGCGGCTTGGCCTGGCGAGGCACGGAGACTTTGCGGATTTCACGCGGCTCGGCGGGGCAGGGCCAGGCCTGGCCTGGCAGGGCACGGCCTGGCGGGGCAAGGCACGGAAACTTTGCAGATACCACGCGGCGCCGCTTGGTTTGGCCTTGCTGGGCTCGGAGCGGCTGGGCAAGGCAGGGCGCGGCTTGGCACGGAGATTTCAGGAATTTTACGCGGCAGGGCGCGGCGGCGCGTGGCCAGGCCCGGCTCGGCGTGGCAAGCCGCAGCTCGGCTGGGCGCGGCTCGGCCAGGCCCGGCAAGGCACGGAGACTTTGCGGATTTCACTCGGCGCGGCAAGGCATGGCGGGGCAAGGTCCGGCGGGGCGAGGCGCGGCGGGGCTTGGCAAGGCACGGAGATTTGAATCATGATCGAGGCTAACCCGATCGAGCTGCATCCGGCCTGGCGCCAAGCGCTGGCCGGGTTCCACGAGCAGGGCTTCGAGGCCGGCGACCTGGTCGGCTTCGACTGGCTCTACGAAGCGTTCAAGATCACCCGGCCGGGACCGGCGACGCGCTACGAGGACGCCAAGAAGGCCGAGCTCGCCTTCGTCGCCGCGATGGAGCCGTTCCGCGGCGCCCTGCTGCGCGAGCACCAGATAGCGCTCGATAACGTGCGCGGCCAAGGTTACCGGATCGTGCCGCCGCCCGAGCAGACCGAGTGGGCCGAGACGGCGGGGCTGCGCGAGGCCAAGCGCGCGCTCGGCAAGATGGGGCACCGGCTCAGCTTCGTCGACATGCGGCAATTGAACGCCGCCGAGCGGCGCGCCAACGCCGACGCCTTAACGCGGTACGCCATGCTCGCCGGCCTCACCAAACGCATCGAGAAGGTCCGGCGCGAGCCCGAGGCGGTCCTTGCGGCCGACGAAGCGGCTCGCGCAATTGGCGGGCCCAATGATGCCTGATCCCCGATCCCTGGCCTCTGGAACCCCCTTCACCTGCCCCGGCTGCGGCGCCGAGACCGACGACCTCGATGCGCTCGCCGAGACCTGTGTCGATTACGTCTCCGGCATCGGCCGCTGCCCGGCGCGCGCCGAGGTCCTGGACCGCCGGCGCCGGTGCCAGCACTTCCGCCAGCTCCTCGCCGGTGATCCGGTGGGCGAGCCGTTCATCGCCGGCGACGGAGGGCCGGTATGACCGCAATCCGTCAAACGCGCGCCGCTGCCGGCCAACCCGGCGCGCAGCAAATCCCCGCCACCTCGGTCAACCCGGCCTATTGGGCGGTGGTGCAGGGCCGGCTTGCGGGCGCGCACCCGGAGACGCCAACGGCCGTCAACCCGCACCGCGTCCGCGACGCAGGCGGCAGGTTAATCAAGACATGCCGCTCGCGGACCAGCCGGGCCCTGGCGCTGTGCTGGGACTACGGCTTCGCCGGCATGCCGCGCGCGCGGCCGAAACCCCGTGACACAGTTTCACGTGGAACAACGCTCCGGCCGCCGCGCGACGATTGGCGGGACCACGAAATCGAGGTGCTGCGGCTGGCGCGCTCGGGCGGCCAAGGCCACCTGAGCGACCGGCAACTCGCGGTCATCGTCGGCAAGAGCCACGACGCGGTGCGCGCGAAGCTGGCGCGCGGGCGGCGCTTGAGCGAGAGAGCGTGAGCGATGGTCGCGCGCTACACGGCCGAGGAGCTGGCCACCATCCGGGAGCTCTTCCCGGCGGGCGGAGCCGTGGCCTGCCACGCCGTCCTGCCGGACCATACGCTGGGGTCGATCGCCCAAAAGGCAAACCGGATCGGGGTGCGCCTCGACAAGCCGGCCTACAACGCCGCCATGCGCGCCCGGCGCGCGCGGCAGAAATCCTACAAATACAGCAAGCCGAGGCCGGAGCCGTGCGCGGACGCGCGCCCCCGGGCCTGCCTGCGCTGCCGCGGGGACTTCCCCAGCGAGGGCATCCACAATCGGATCTGTAAGCACTGCCGCGAGAAGAACGCCAAGACGACGGTCGCGGTTACGCTGTCCGACGGTTTCGGCGGCTACGTCCCGCCGCACCGGGGGTTGTCGTGAGCCGGCCTCCGGAGCGGACGCTTGGCGAGACCGAGCTGCGCGCGCCGCGCCGCCGGCATCACTCGAACCCGGCATCCGACACCCAGGACCCGCCGCGCGCGAGCGACGCGCTGGTCCGGGCCGCCGACCGCGCGCTCGAGGCGGCGTGCCATTTCATCGACGGGGATCTCGACTACGGCGCCCTGCGCCTGCTGGCCCAGCGCTACCGCGCCGAGGTCGAGCGCGCGGGGCTGGCGACGGCGCGCGCCGGGGTTGGCCAGGGCGGCCGGCGCAACGAAAAGAAGTCCCATTTCGTACAATCTGACCCATCGGAAGATTGATGGCCGAAAACAG
Source organism: Aurantimonas coralicida (assembly GCA_011050685.1). Lineage (GTDB taxonomy): Bacteria > Pseudomonadota > Alphaproteobacteria > Rhizobiales > Rhizobiaceae > Aurantimonas > Aurantimonas coralicida_A. The sequence goes on along the minus strand of DRFF01000144.1, from coordinate 2,101 downwards.
CAAAATCGAGTGGACGGACGCGACCTGGAACCCCGTCGTCGGCTGCTCGGTCGTCTCGCCCGGCTGCACCAACTGCTATGCCATGCGCATGGCCGGAACGCGGCTCAAGACGACGAAGCCCTACAGCGGGCTCACCCAGGATACCAAGGCTGGGCCCGTCTGGACCGGCGCGGTGCGGTTCCTCGAGGAGCGTCTTACCCAACCGCTCAAGTGGCGCAAGCCGCGACGGGTGTTCGTGAACTCCATGGGAGACCTGTTCCATGAGGATGTGCCCGATGATTGGATCGATAAGGTCTTTGCCGTGATGGCTGCCTCGCCGCGCCACACCTTCCAGGTTCTGACCAAGCGGCCGGAGCGGATGCGCGAGCATGTGCTCCGCCTTTCGAGGACCATAAACCCGCTCGAAGCGGAAGCCCGTGCGTTCGGCCACACCTTCAATTTCGAGGGTCATTCGCTCCTGCGTTGGCCGATCCCAAATATCTGGCTCGGCACATCGGTCGAGGACCAGCGCCGCGCGGATGAGCGGATGCCCCATCTGCTGAACGCGCCGGCAGCAGTGCGGTTCCTGTCGTGTGAACCCCTGCTAGGGCCGATTGACTTGCGGGAAGTATCAACCGCAGGCGTGGGTGCCGCCGCTGGGAACAAGATGGCCGACTGCCTTCATTGGGTCATCGCCGGCGGCGAGAGCGGCCCGCGCGCGCGGGGCATGGATCCAGCCTGGCCACGATCGATCAGAGACCAATGCCGAGAGGCGGGCGTGCCGTTCTTCATGAAGCAGATGTCGCGCAAGGCGCCGATCCCCGCCGATCTCATGGTGCGGGAATTTCCAAGGTCGGATTCTGCACCAAGTAGCGAGGAGCCGAAATAGTGGCCCGAATCATCTCCTGGTTTAGCTGCGGAGCACCTAGCGCGGTGGCCACCAAATTGGCCCGCCCGGACGTGATCGCCTATTGCGAAGTCAAGGAGGAGCACCCGGACAACATGCGGTTCCTGCGTGATTGCGAGAAGTGGTTTGGCCAGGAAGTTCTGATCCTGGGGAACGACAAATACGGCCGCTCGGCCCGTGAGGTTTGGCGGCAAACCCGATTCCTGGTTGGCCCCACGGGCGCCCGTTGCACCACCGAGCTGAAGAAGAAGGTTCGCCAGCAATTTCAAGAGCCGGATGATGTGATTGTGATGGGCTACACGGCCGATGAAACCGACCGGGTTGCGAAGTTCCAGGGGGCCAATGCCGAGGGGCATAACCTCTGGCCTATCCTGATTGAGCGAGGTCTGACCCGAAGCGACTGCAAGGCCGTGGTCGAGAGGGCGGGCATCGAACTTCCGGCCATGTACCTCCTGGGCTATCGGAACAACAACTGCATCGGCTGCATCAAGGGCCAGGCCGGCTACTGGAACAAGATCAAGGACGATTTCCCCGAGGATTTCCAGGAAACAGCCCAGATCGAGGCGGAACTAGGGCGCACTATCTGCAAGCGGGAATGGACCAATGGAGGCGGTGAGCGGCAGCTAGAGCGGTTTCCGTTGACTGAGTTGCCGCCGGACCTCGGCGACTATCCCAACGAGACGGATATCGAGTGCAGCCTGTTCTGCCGGATGGCCGAGCAAGATATGTCCGTTATTGACACTCAGGAGAAGGGTTGATGCGTTGCGTCTATTTCTACGGTTGCCGCTTCGCTGGTAGGTGTAAATCCGAGTGCGGTGATGCTCGCCCTTCTGACCCAGAGGAGGCGAAGCAGGCACTTCAAGACCGGATGAAATGGGAACAGGATCATCGACCGCCCGGCTCCGTTTATCAACGATCTGAGGCCGGCGATGATTGACCCCGAATCCGAGCGGAATTGGCCCGAAGATTTCTCGCACGAGAACGGCAATTACTTCTGCCGTTGCTGTCACTGCGGGAAGGATTTCATCGGCCATAAGCGCCGGGTGGTCTGCAAGGTATGCTCGACCGGCTCCGTTAAAGACACAGGAGAAAGCTGATGGAGTGGGCGTGGCCTCAGTGGGTTTACGCAGGTCTTTTCGTTTTGAACATCGTCCTCTGCGTATCGAAGCATGGCGAGTCCCGCGAACCATACAACGGACCGCTCGCGACCATCTG